>DAOMCN010000005.1:0-23091 GCA_035427885.1 Acidocella sp.
GATAAGCTTCAGCTTACCACTTGAGGACTGCACCGACGTCAACAGCGTTGACATGGGCGTCGCCCTTGGTGGTGGTGGTCTTCTGGTGGGTCTGACCATACAGGTACTGGGTGAACACCGTGAAGTTCTTGGCCAGGTTGTAGTCAGCGCCAACTGCCAGACCGTCGTTGGTGGCAGTGCGGGCATGGGTGCCACCGACGCTATACGCGCCGGCGTTCTGGTTGAAGAAGTAGCTGGCGCCGACGAGAACCGGGCCCATGGTATAGGTGCCGGAGAACAGGATGTCGCTGTCGTTACGCTGACCAACGGTCTTGAACCCGAAGTTGCCGTTTTCAGCGCCGAACTTGTAGTTCACGCCGAGGGCGGCGCCGGCATATTCAACCTGACCGCCAACCTGGGCAACGCCGAGGTTCTTGTACATCTGCGCGCCGGCGGTGTTACCCAGCGGGGCGGACTCGATGTAACCACCAGACACCTTGAACTTGGCACCAGCAGCTTCGCCGGTGTAGCCGACCATCGCGTCAATGGTGTTCTTGCGACGGCTCGGGGACGAACCACTGATAGCGCTCTCGGCGGAAGCGCCGCCGGTGCCCTGGTAGAGACCGTTAGAGTTCGGCTCGAAGCTGACGGCAAAGTTCACGCCGGCGTAGGACGGCGAGAGGTACACAACCTTGGAGGTGGTGTAGAGCGCGCCGGTGGCGGCAAACAGGTTGCTCGGCTTGCCGGTGGAAGTGATGGAGCCGAGGCTGCCGTCCGAATTCCACTGCTGACCGTCGCCGAAGGACTCGATGTCACCGTAGGACATCAGCGTGAAGGCACCGTCGCCCTGGCCAAAGCGCAGGAAGCCAGCGTCCTTGGTGCCGACATAGCCGTAAGCGCGGCGAACGTAGAGACCAACGGCGGAGCCGGAGGAGCCGCTCACACCCGCGCCGGCGGTGCTGTCGGACATTTCGCGCAACTCGCCGGAGACACCGTATTGCAGGCCGCCTTCGGTGGTGGCGTCAAAGCCGGGGTACAGGCGGAACAGGCCAACGGTGTTCATCGACGAGTACTTGGTGGTGCCGGAATTCTGATAGCCGACGGCGGCCATCGCGAAGGTGAAGTTACCGTTCAGGTGAACGACAACAGTGCCGGGGGCGGGGGCCTTAGCGGCCTGAGCATGGGCGGCGCCGGAAACGGCGAAGGTGCCCGCGAGGGTGGCAACGGATGCCAAAAGAAGCTTACGCATATTATAATCTCCCAGATTAACCTGATGACCGGCTCGAATGCCAACTGCCGGTGTTCGTGGCAGTCAAAACTCCGAGCTCATGAAGTGTTAGGTGTGAATGGTTAGCGAGATCCTTAAAGCCGCAATGGCTGATCGAGACAATGTCTGATTATCGCGGGAAGGCCCTTTCGCGAGGGGTGTGGCGGATGGGCCACATATTTGTGAAGTTCTGATTAAATGCTGCGGGACATTGCGTTTATTGAAGCTATGCCGTGACAAGATTTGCCTATTAAGACGAGGTTGAGCGAAGAAATTCCGCCTAGTGCATAGGGCTTTGCCGGGTGTGCGTGGCGCGATAACGCCGTCCAGCGCGGCGCGCCGAGGGCCTTGCCGCCGGGGTGGCTCGCTGTCGGGAAGGCTGGGGAGATAAAGATAATAGACGCGCCTTGGCGTCGCGCGCGCAGAATTTCGGGAAGGGTATGGGCCGAGGCGGTGCGCAACCCGCACAGCGGGCGAGCAGGCCCTGGCCAGCGTCCGCCGCGCAGGTGGACCCCAGCACGCAGGCTGGCGGCCAGCCTCGCGTCTCCCGCCACGACAAGCGCGACGCCGCGCTGTTTGCACAGCATGGCGATGCGCTGGCCCAGGCTTTGACGGTTCGGCGCCGAATCATGCCGGAAGACCACGCCGCACAGCCCTTTTGGCCGGTTGGGCAGTTTGGCGATGGCGGGTAGGGGGTTGGGCAGGCGCTCTGCGTCGGTGAAGAGCCAGAGTACCGGGAGGTTGTTGCGCGTGCGCTGCTTTACCTGGCCGCCCCAGGCGATTAACCGTTGATCCATGTCTGACTCTACGACGATCGAACGCAATCTCGCCAGCATCCAAGCCCGCATTGTCGCGGCGGCTACGGCCGCAAGGCGCGACCCGGCAGAAGTGACGCTGATCGCGGTTTCCAAAACCCATCCGCGCGCGGCGGTGCTGGAAGCGCTTGCCGCCGGGCAGACGGTTTTTGGCGAAAACCGGGTGCAGGAGGCGGAGCAAAAATTTCCGGTGGCTGGCGCGCGGCTGCATCTCATCGGCGGATTGCAGAGCAACAAGGCGGCGGCGGCGGTCAGAGTTGCGGATTCGATCGACAGCCTGGACCGGCTGCGTCTGGCCGACGCCATCGACCACGCAAGCCAGGCCGCCGGGCGGCTGCCGCGCCTGCTGGTGCAGGTGAATATTGGTGATGAGGCGCAGAAATCCGGCGTTTCCCTGGCCGAGGCGGACGGTTTTATCCGTGCCATGCGGGCGCGCTTCGGCGTGGCGCTGGAGGGGCTGATGTGTATTCCTCCAGTTGAGACGGACCCACTCCCGTTTTTCAGGCGTCTCGCGGCAATGGCCGATGTCCACGGTCTGGCGGTGCGCTCGATGGGTATGTCCGGCGATTTCGAGACGGCGATCAGCGCGGGGGCGACGCATGTGCGTATCGGCACGGCGATTTTTGGTCATCGTCCGGCGTCTGCTTCATCGGCTGCGATATCGGATTAATTTCTGGATCGCACCCATTAAATTTAACCGAGTGCTCTATTTTTCTGCCTTGCGCCCTGTGCGGGTGGCGCATTTGGGCGTATTGGCGGGCTCAGTCTTATACGCATTTGGTGGAGATATCCCCGGTGATCAGATTATCGGTCCCATTCCGGCAGGCTGTGTCCAGGCTTTCCTACCCAGGAATGTTGGTGTTTTCGCTCGCCGTCGTGTTGATCGGAAGGGCAGATCAAAGTTTCTCCGATCGCTTGCGTACCGACCTGGACGATCTTCTGGCCCCCGCTTATGCGGTGATTTCGGCCCCGATCGAGGCTGCGGTTCATGGCACTGGGGCGGTTGCCAATCTCTTGCAGTTGCAGGCGCAAAATGACCAGCTGCGCACTGAAAACGCCCGGCTGCTCCAGTGGCAGGCGGTGGCGATGGCGCTGGAGGCGCAGAATAACGCACTGAAAGCTAGCCTCAACTATGTGCCCGTGCCGACGCCGAAATTCTATTCGGCGGATGTGGTGGCCGATCTCGGCGGGGTTTACACACGCTCGGTGCTGGTCACGCTGCCTCCGGGAGAGGCCGATCCCACCCAGATTATAGGCGCCATCGCGATGGATGGACGCGGCGTCGTGGGAAGGGTGGTGGAGGCTGGTGGGCGTTCGGCCCGCGTGCTGCTGATCAACGATATGAACAGCCGGATACCTGTCGCTTTGGGTGCGTCGGGCGCGCCGGCGCTGATGGCAGGAACCAATCGTGAGGATCCATCGCTGATCTACTGGGCGCCGGACCACCCGCCGGCGGAGGGGGACATGGTGCTGACAAGTGCCGCCGGGGGCGCGTTTCCGCCGGGGCTGCCGGTTGGCGTGGTGCATTATGATGCGCAGAACGACCCGGTGGTTCTGCCGCTCGCGGATCTTGGCGCGCTGCGCCTGCTGCGGCTGTTCAGCTACCCCGATAGCCTGCCGGTGCTGACCCCGGTGGCCCATGTCGAACACAAGAGCGCACCAGCGCACGGCGCGTCTAAGACGGCCCCGGCGGCGGCCACCCCCCTCGCGGCAAAGCACCGGAAGAAATCTTGAGCTCGGCGCGGACGCCCGCCCCTCGGCGGCAGACCAGCCTGTGGAGTCGGCTTGATGCGGCGTCGCGCTATAGCTTCCCGAGCGGGATGCTGGTTTTTGGCTTGTTCCTGATTGGCTTGCCACTGGGCCTGCCGGGACAGGCGGAGATGCGGCCGGTTTATGTCATGGCTTGCGTTTTTTTCTGGTCGCTCTACCGGCCCGCCTCTCTGCCCGCGCCGCTGGTGGTGCTGGCCGGGCTGCTACTGGATCTGACCGGATTGTCCCCGCTAGGTTTATGGGCCGTGCTGCTACTGGGGTTGCAGGGGGTGGTTCTGGCATCGCGGCGGCGCCTGATCCCAAGAAATTTTTGGATGAGTTGGGGCATTTTCCTGACCCTCGCCACGTTGTTCGCCGGGCTGGACTGGGCGGCGCAATCCGCGTTGACCCTGACCCTGTTGCCGCTGCGCCCAGTCCTGGCGCAGGCTATTTTGGCGGCTATCCTCTATCCGGCGCTGGCGGGCTTCTTCATTCGCGCGCATCGCGGCGCCGCAGCGGTGGAGCTGGCGTGATTTTTGGACTGAGAGGCGGCGAGTTCCATGAGACGTGACACCAAGGAGCGGGCGGGCTTTACCCGCAGAGCTTTGCTGGTGGGCACGACGCAGCTGACGGTTTTCGGCGCTATCGCGGCGCGGCTCTATGACCTGCAGGTCTCGCAGCATGGCAAATACGCCACGCTCGCGCAGCAGAATTCGATCTCCGAACGGTTGGTCGCGCCTGAGCGCGGTATCATCACTGATCGTTTTGGCACGACGCTGGCGGGCAACCAGCAGCACTGGCGGGCGTTGTTCATGCAGGTGCTGACCCCGGACCCGCAGACCGTGCTGGAGAATTTCTACCGCCTTGTGCCGCTTTCCGACGACGAGAAAGCGCGCATTGCCGAAGATCTCGCGCACCGGCCGGGCTATATTCCCGTGTTGCTCAAGGATTATCTCGTCTGGCCGGACATGGCGGCGATTGAGGTGAACACCCCGGACCTGCCGGGCGTCATTGTCGAAGTCGGCGCCAGCCGGATTTATCCGTTAGGCTCGGGGTTGGCGCATGCGGTGGGCTATGTCGCGCGGCCCAATCAGCGCGAGGCAAAGAACAATCCAATTCTGACGCTGCCGGGCATGCGCGTCGGCCGGACAGGTGCGGAGGCGGCGCAGGACGGGGCGCTGCGCGGCACGCCCGGCTTCGTCCAGGACGAAACCAATGTGCATGGCGAGATCGTGCGGCAGGTGGCGCGTGACGGCGGCACTCCCGGTTCGACGGTAACGCTGACGCTCGATGTCGGGCTTCAGGCTCTGGCGGTCCAGCGCCTGGGCGATAATGCCGGCGCGGCGGTGGTGTTGGACGCGATGACGGGGGAAATTCTCGCGATGGCGAGCAATCCGTCCTTCGACCCCTCCCTGTTCGACAAAGGTGTTCCCGCTGCGACTTGGGCGCAATGGATGGCCGATCCGAAAGACCCGCTGCAGAACAAGGCGACCTCCGGCCTGTTCGCGCCGGGTTCCACCTTTAAGCCCACCGTTGCCTTGGCGGCGATGAAATCGGGCGCGCTGACCGCCGAGACGGTGCTGACCTGTCCCGGCTATCTTAAGCTCGGCGACCATGTTTTCTGGTGCGATAACCACACCGCGCATGGTTCGATCACCCTGACCACGGCGTTGGCGGTGAGCTGCGACGTGTTTTTCTATCAGGTGGCGCTTATGGTCGGCATCGATAAAATGGCTGACATGGCGCACCAGCTTGGGCTTGGAATCGATCTTGGCGCGGATCTACCCAATGTTGCCGCCGGGCTGGTGCCCACGTTGGCCTGGGCGCGTGGACGCGGGATCCACTGGGTCAAGGGCAGCACCGTGGTCCAGGGCATCGGCCAGGGCTACACCCAACTCACCCCGCTGGCGCTGGCGACGATGATCGCGCGCGTGGCGACGGGCGTTGCGGTCGGCCCGCATATCGCGCGGCGCATCGGCGGTCAGTTGCAGAACGGCTCGGACCCGAACGACTGGCCCGCGCTGGACATCGACGACCGCCACCTCGCCGTGGTGCGCCAGGGCTTGTTTGATGTGGTGAACACGCCCGAGGGCACCGCCTATGCCGCGCGCCTTACCCTGCCCAACGTGCAGATGGCGGGTAAAACCGGCACCGCCCAGGTCCACAACAACACCGCCGCGGAAAAACAGCGAGGATTTAATGACCTCACGATGGCCTGGGAGGACCGCCCGAACGCGCTCTTCGTCGCCTACGCTCCCTATAACAATCCGCGCTACGCGGTCGCCGTGGTGATCGAACACGGTAATTACGGCGCGCAGACGGCGGCGCCGATCGCGCATGATCTGATCACCTACGCCATTACCCATGACCCGGCCGGGCGCGATACTCCGCTCGCCGTTCCCGCAACGCCGCCCGCAGCGCCTTCAGGTCAGACCCCGTCATGATCCTCGACCCCCTGACTCAGCCCCGGCCCTTGCGTGCCCGCTCCTTCGGCGTTGTGCAGAAGATCCTGCGCATCAACTGGCTCTTCGTGATCTGCGTCTGCTTGCTCTTTGCCGTCGGCTATAGCGCGCTCTACTCGGCGGCGGGCGGCTCGGTCACGCCTTATGCGAACAGCCAGTTGATCCGCTTTCTCGCGCTGTTGGTGGCCATGTTTGTCATCGCAATGGTTGATATCCGGGTAATCGCGAAGACCTCCTGGTTCGCCTACGCGGTGGGAATTTTGCTCCTCCTGGTGGTGATGAAGTTCGGCCATACGGGACTCGGCGCAAAACGCTGGATCACGTTGGGCGGGGCCGAGATCCAGCCGAGCGAGTTGATGAAACTCTTCCTGGTGCTGGCGCTTGCGGCGTATTTCCACCGCGCCAGCTATGAGCGCATCGGGCAGTGGCCCTTTCTGATCTTGCCGGCACTGGTCGTGCTGGTGCCGGTCGGGCTCATCCTCAAGGAGCCGAATCTGGGAACCGCGGTCATTACCGGGTTGATCGGCGCCACGGTCATGCTGGGGGCTGGCGTGCGCTGGTGGAAATTCGCGCTCGTCCTCGCGATCATCGCCATCGCGGCGCCGGTACTCTACCACCATTTGCACGATTATCAGCGGGCCCGGATCGTGACCTTCCTCAATCCTGGCTCCGACCCGCTGGGCGCTGGCTACAACATCATCCAGTCGAAAATCGCGCTCGGTTCGGGCGGCTGGACCGGGCAGGGCTATCTGCACGGCACGCAGAACCAGTTGAATTTTCTGCCCGAGAAGCAGACGGATTTTGTCTTTACCATCATCGCCGAGGAGTTTGGCTTCCTGGGCAGCATCGCGGTGCTGGGACTGCTCTTCTCGATTATCGCGATTGCCCTCTACACGGCGATGTCTTGTTCCCACGCCTACGGGCGGTTCGTGGCGCTCGGGATTGCGACAAATTTTTTCCTCTACTGTTTCGTCAATCTCTCGATGGTGATGGGGTTGATTCCGGTCGGCGGCGTGCCCTTGCCGCTGATCTCCTATGGCGGTTCGGCGCTGACCGCCGTGATGCTCGGCTTTGGCGTGCTGATGTCGGTGCATGTGCATCGCGATGTTGAATTTTTGCCCAAGGATTTTTGAACGCCGTGCATCTCTTGGTGTTTGATTCAGGCATTGGCGGGCTTGGCGTGGTGCGCGAAATCCGCCGTTTGCAGCCCAAGGCGCGGATCACCTATCTCGCGGATAACGGGTTCTTTCCCTACGGCGAAAAGTCGGACGCCGAGCTGCTCGCGCATATTCTCAAACTGATCGGCGCGGCGGCGGAGCGGTTTCGTCCCGATGCCGTGGTCGTGGCGTGCAACACCGCAAGCACGATTGCGCTGCCTGCCCTGCGCAAGAACTTGTCCCTCCCCTTCGTTGGCTGTGTCCCGCCGATCAAACCCTCCGCCGCCGCGAGCCGGAGCAAACACATCGGCGTACTGGCGACACGTGCGACCCTGCGCCGCCCGTATCTAAACCAGATGATCGCCGAATTCGCTCCCGGGTGTTCGGTGCACAGCCTGGGCACGCCGAGTCTGGCCGAGTTGGCGGAGCAAAAATTCCGCGGCCATGCGGTGGACGTGGCCAGCGCGATTGCCCCGCTTTTTGCTCAAGAGGGCGCGGCGGAGATCGACGCCATCGCGCTCGGCTGCACGCATTATACGTTTTTGCTCCCCGAATTTCTGGCGCTCTACCCGGCGATCGAATGGTTCGATCCGGCGCTGCCGGTTGCGCGCCAGACCTTGGCGGTTACGCAACACCTCAGTCCAGCGCCTGGCGGCGGGCCCGATGCCGCCTATTTCACCGGCGGTATGGCCGAGACCGGGGTGATGCGCGAAAAGCTGGCCGGGTTCGGGTTCCGCGACGTGACGCAGGGCTTCATGCCGGGTTAGCGCTTGCGATGATACGCGAAGGAGGCGTTGATTTTGTCAAGCAGGTGCTGCCCTGCTGTGGTCGGCGGGTATTTTGCCGCCCCGCCGGGCGCCAGGCAGGTCGGGATGCATGCTACGGGCGTAGAAAAATCCGGGTCGAAGAAAAACGGCAGGGAAAAACGGGCCTGCCCGGAGGTGTTGATAACCCGGTGCGGCGTTGAGGTGAAAACGCCGTTGGTCCAGCGTTCCATCATATCGCCGATGTTGACGACAAAACTGCCCGGGATAGGCGGCGCGTCGAGCCAAACTCCCGCCGCGTTGCGCACCTGCAGCCCACCCGCGGCGTCCTGGGAGAGCAGTGTCAGGCATCCGTAATCCGTGTGCGCTCCGGCGCCGAGTTGCGCCTCGGTGATGCGCCCGCGCTGCGGCGGATAATGTAGCGGGCCGAGCGTGGTCATCGGCGCGTTCAGCCAGTCGTCAAAATAATCCGCATCGATGCCGAGCGCGTGCGCGAGCGCGTGGAGCAGTTCTGTTCCCAGCGCCACCATCCGGTTATAATAATTCTGCATGATCTCGCGCCAGCCCGGCAGATCGGGCCATTGGTTTGGCCCATGCAGCGGCGTGCCGGCCAGAACCAGGGGATGGCCGGGCGGAAGATCGCGGCCGATCTTGATCCCCTCCTTGAGGTCGCCATCCCGCGCCTGCCGCTCGGGGTCGAGATTCTCCGCCCCCAGCCGGAACCAGCCGCGATGGCATGGCGAGTTCTCGATGGCGATTGCCGCCTTTTGTGCCTCCGGCAAGGTAAAAAACCGCTTCGTCTGGGCATAGACCTGCGCCACCACGGCCTCGGGTACGCCGTGGTTCACCACATAGAAAAAGCCGATATCGCGGCAGGCGGCGCCGATGCGCCTCGCCACCGCCAAGCGCGCCGCGTCGTCGCCGGACAGGAACGGCGCGAAATCGATGACCGGGATTTGGTCGCGTGAAACTTTTACCCCCCGGAGTGCGGGGTCGAGTTGTATGGCGTCGGGCATAGGCATAATGTTAAGCGCAGATTTTGCGGGGTTCCAGAAGCGCTGTGACAAAATATCTTCTCGGACTGGACCTGGGGGCCAGCAGTCTTAAAGCCACGATCATCACGGATGCCGGGATCATCGCAGGCGACGCCAGCCATCCGGTGACGACCTCGGTGCCGCAGTTCGGCTGGTCGGAACAGGACCCGGCGGAATGGTTCGCCGCACTGTGTGCGGCAGTGCCCAAGGCGCTGGCGGCGGCGGGGATCAACACCGGCGAGATCTCGGGCATCGGCATCTCGGCTGGCGCGCATATCCCGGTCCTGACAGATGAGAACGGCGTGGTCCTGCGCCCGGCGATCATGTGGAACGACCAGCGCAGCGGCGCGGAGGCGGCCGCGCTGCATAAGGAGGCGGGGGAGAAGATCATCGCCACCGCGCTGAACCGTGTGAACCCGACCTGGACGATGGCCATGCTCGCCTGGCTGCGCGAATACGAGCCCGCGACCCTGGCCCGCGCCAAACGGCTCTATTTGGCAAAAGACTATCTGCGCTCGTGCCTGACCGGGACGTGGGAAACGGATTACTCGGACGCGATCGGCTCGCTACTGGCCGATAACGCGACGCAGGACTGGTCGCCCGAACTCTGCGCGCTGATCGGCTGGGACATGGCGAAACTGCCGCCCATCCGCAAACCCACCGACATCGTCGGCGGAGTCACCGCCCAGGCCGCCGCCCGTACCGGCCTGGCCGAGGGCACGCCCGTCGTCTGCGCCTCCAACGACACCACTGTCGAATTTTTTGGCGTCGGCGCGACGAAGCCGGGCATCGGCGCGGTGAAGCTGGCGACTGCGGGGGTGCTCTTCCTCGCCACCCAGGGGCCGAGCGTGAACCCGCCCGTCTCCTGCTACCCGCATATCGTCCCCGGCATGTTCTACACCGCCACGGGCACCAATTCCTGCGCCTCGGCGCATCGCTGGTTGCGCGACCTGATGTTCGCCCAGGGCGGCTTCGAGGCGATGGACGCGCTAGCGGCTACGGTACACGCGGGCGCTGACGGGTTGCTCTTCCACCCCTATCTGCAAGGCGAGCGCGCCCCCTACTGGGACCCGCTCCTGCGCGCGGACTTCATCGGCCTGACCATCTCCCATACCAAGGCCCATTTCGCCCGCGCCCTTTACGAAGGTATCGCCTTCTCCATCCGCGATCTGCTCGAAGCGGCGCAAACGCTGGGCCTGTCCTTTGGCACGATCCGCCTTATTGGTGGGGGGGCGCGCAGCAAAACCTGGCGGCAGATTATCGCCGATGTCACCGGCCTGACCGTCGAGCGCACCGAAGCGGCCGACGCATCCTTCGGCGCAGCGCTTATCGCGGGGATTGGCACTGGTATTTTTGGCTCAGCCGAGGACGCGATCGCCCGCTGTGTCCGTCTCGCAGATACGACCCAGCCCAACCCTAAAACCCAAGATTTCTACAGTCGTTTCTTCGCCATCTACAAAGAGGCGCAGGCCACCCTCGCGCCGCTGAACCACAGGCTGCATGCGCTTATCAATGGGTAGACGCCGCCGGTAAGGCGGGTAAATCTTATTCCAGGCCTAAAGCGCGGAACAGGCCGGCGGTGCCGGGGAGCATGTGCTCGACCAGGCGGTGGCCGAGGAGCGCGAAGATGATCAGGACCAGCAGCGGCAGCAGGCCGTAGAGCATCAGGCCTCTGAGGCCGAGGCCGTGCGAGGATTCGGGCTCGTCGGGCTCAAATTCGATGGCTTTATTGCGGGCGGCGTGGACCAGCTCGGCGAAGCTGTCCTGCGCGGCTTGTTCGGGGGCGGGTAGCGGGGGTTGGGGCGGGGGGGCGTAATTGCCGGGCGGCAGCGGCGCGCCTTCCTGGGTGTTGGCTTCCTGGGTGTTGGTTTCGGGGGCGGCGGGCGGTGCTGCTTGCGGCTGCGGCTCAGGCGCTGCGGCAGATTCCTGCACTGGCGCGGTACCGCGCGGCCAGGCTTGTTCCTTGCTCACGGCTTTCAGGATTTCGGCCTGGGCTTGCTCATCGAGCGGGACGCCGAAGCGGCGGGGGGGCGCCTCGATAGGTTTTGGCGGTTCCGCGGGGGCGGAGCCTAGGGTTGCCCAGTAAGGCGCAGGGGCTGCGGGCGCTGGCGGCTCTGCCGGGGGAGAGGGGTGTGCCGGGATGGAATCCGACGACAGGATTTCCGTTTGCCACTGGGTGCCGCATTGCGCGCAGCGAAGTTTCCGGCTCCGGCCGATCAGCGCGGCGTCAGGTACTTCGTATTCGGTCGCACAATTCGGACATGATAAGCGCATGATGCACATCGGCATGACATTTTTGATGACGCTGCGCAATAAGCGTTAGTTGTCAGGTAAATTAAAGTACAAGATTTCATCCTGGCGGCCTTGCCGTGCCCCCGGCGGGCGGGGCAGAGAAGGGGTAAGGTAGAAGTTAAGGCAGGATGGTCAGATTCGACGATGTTTGGTTGAAGTACCGCACCCAGCCTCGTTCCGGCGAGCGCGGACCGGCTGACGTTCTGCGTGGGGTCAGTTTCGAGA
This sequence comes from Acidocella sp., assembly GCA_035427885.1. Taxonomy (GTDB): domain Bacteria; phylum Pseudomonadota; class Alphaproteobacteria; order Acetobacterales; family Acetobacteraceae; genus Acidocella. The sequence continues at coordinate 11,745 of DAOMCN010000005.1, forward strand.
TACCGGACGGCGGGTTCTGCTGGCTGACAGGCCCGTCGGGGGCGGGGAAGACCAGCCTGCTGAAGCTGATCACCATGACCGAGCATCCCAACCGCGGCATGATCGAGATCCTGGGCACCGAAATTGACAAGGTTTCCAGGCATGATGCCGCCTTGCTACGCCGGCGGATCGGCGTTGTGTACCAGGATTTCCGGCTGCTTGGCCATTTGAGCGCTTATGACAATGTGGCGCTGCCGCTGCGTCTGGCGCGCCGGTCCGAGAACAAAATACGCACCGATGTCACCGAGATTCTGCACTGGGTCGGACTTTCCGATAAGCTAGAGAGCCGCCCGGCCGAGCTCTCCGGCGGCGAGCAGCAGCGGATCGCGATTGCGCGCGCTGTGGTCAGCCGACCGAAGCTGCTGGTCGCCGATGAGCCAACCGGCAATCTCGACGACGAACAGGCGCAGCGGCTCATGGTCCTGATCCTGGCGCTCAATAAGCTCGGCACCACGGTGATCGTCGCCACGCATAACCATGGGTTGGTTGCGCGCCATCCGGCGCCCAGGCTCGACATGCGCGATGGCAGGTTGACCCGTCATGACTAAGCGCGTCGATTATCTTGGCCTTCGCTTCGCGCTGACCGACCGGCTGTTGCCGGTTCTGGTCGCGGCGATGAGTTTTTTGGCAGCGCTTGCCATTGCCGGGACGCTGGCAACGACGACGCTGGCGCTGCAATGGCAGGGCGACGCCGCCTCGGCGCTGACCATTCAGGTGCCCGACCCGGCCACGCCAGCGGCCAGCGGCGGCGCGACCCGGCTCGCCGCGGTTCAGGCGGCGCTGCAGGGGACGGTGGGCGTCGCCAACGCGCAGCTCATGGCGGCCGATCAGGTCAACCGTCTGCTCGAGCCTTGGCTTGGCGCGGATGTGGCCCAGCTTGCGCTGCCGATCCCTGCCATCATCACCGCGAATTGGCAAGGTGCGGCGCGGCCGGACGGGTTGGCCGCGGCGCTGGATAAAGTCGCGCCCGGTACGCTGGTGCAGACCGGGATTACCTGGGCCGCGCGCGTTGCCGCCCTTACCGCCAGCCTGCAGACCTGTGCAGCGACGGTGCTGCTTGTTGTCGCGCTGGTCGCCGGGGCGCTGGTCGCCGTTGCGACGCGCTCGGGGATTGCGCAGCGGCGCGAGGCGGTGGAGATCATCCACGGGCTTGGTGCGCTCGATGCGGATATCGCCGATAGTTTTGCGGCGCGCGCCACACTGCTCACCTTCACCGGCGCCGTGATCGGGACGCTGCTCGCCTTGCCGATCCTGTTCTGGCTCGCAACCCTCGCCGCGCCATTTTCCGGCGTCGCCGCCCGCGCCGCACTGCCCAGCCTACCGCCTGCCTTGTGGGTTGCCCTGCCGTTATTGCCGCTGGTCGCGGCGTGTATCGGCTGGAGCACTGCGCAACTCACCGTGAGGGGCTGGTTAAGGAGTCTTGCCTGATGCCCCGCCGCCGCCGCTTCCGCCGCCTTCGTTTTTCCAGGCTGCGTCTCGCCGTTAGAATTTTGGGCGGCGTTTTCGCCCTCTGGCTCGCCGGGTTCGCGGTTTTTCTCTTCGCGGTCTTTACCGCTGTCCCGCCGAACCCGATGCCACCTGCCGATGGTATCGTTGCGCTGACCGGCGGCGATGACCGTCTCAGCACGGCACTTGCCCTGCTGGCTGAGCGCGATGCCCCGCTGTTGCTCATCTCGGGTGCTGGACGCGGCACTTACCTGGGGGATTTCACCGCCGACGATGCCGCTGCCACCACCCGCTACGCCAGCGTCATCACGCTTGGGCATATGGCCGACACCACCCATGGCAACGCGCTGGAAACCGCCGACTGGGCGCGGGCACACCATATGCATACGCTTATTATCGTCACCGCCGATTACCACATGCCGCGCGCGATGCTGGAAATGCGCAAGAGGCTGCCCGGCATCACGCTGATTCCAGCTCCGGTGCGCCCGCCCGCCATGCGCAAGCTCCTCAGCCTACCCACCTTGCGGCTTCTGGCCGGGGAATACAGCAAATATCTGGTCGTCCGCGCGGGCTTCGGCGGGCTGGCCAGGATTGACGATGGCCGCTACTAGGCAATCCCATGCGTCGCGCCCGTACCATTGCCTTCTATGCCGTCATGTTCAGCGCCGGGTTGTTTTACAGCCTGTGGGGAACGCTGATGCGGCTTGTCGCCCCGCGCTACCTGCCGGGGATTGCCCAGGCGTGGGCGCGGGTCAGCCTGCGTGCGCTGCGCTTTTTTTGCGGCATCACCATCGAGACTGAAAACCCGCAATATTTGCCCAAGGGGCCGGCGATCATCGCCGCTCAGCACCAGTCCGCGCTCGATATCTTCATCTGGCTCACCTTCGTGCCGTACCCGGCGCTCGTCTTCAAACAGGAACTGCGTAAAATTCCTATTTTCGGCCCGCTTCTCGCGCCCACCGGGATGATTCCGGTGAACCGCGGGGGCAAAGCCATCGCGTTGCGCAAAATGCTGGAAGATTGCCGCAAATCTCTGGCCGCGGGGCGGCAGGTTGTAATCTTCCCCGAGGGTACGCGCACGGCTCCGGGTACGCGGGCCGTCCTGCAACCGGGAATCGCCGCCCTGGCCAAGGCGGCTTCCGTGCCGATCATCCCGGTGGCGACCAACTCCGGGACGCACTGGGGGCCGCGCGCCTTCGCCAAATCGCCCGGGTCGGTCGTGGTCAAATTATTTCCGCCGCTGCTGCCCAAGCTCGACCGCAGCGAGGTCATGGCCCAGTTGGCCGCTGATTTTTACGATCACGGGGTTGATTGAGACAGTTCTTACGCCGGGAGTTCGATAACCACGCGCAGGCCGCCGCCGGGGCGGTCGAGAAGCAGGATGTTGCCACCATGCGCGCCGATGATGTCGCGGGCGATGGCCATGCCGAGCCCTGTGCCGCCCGGATTGTCGCTCTCGAAGGGTTTGAACACGGCCTCGCGCCGGTCGGCCGGGATGCCGGGGCCGTTGTCGTCGATCACGACGCGCACGCTGTTGTGCCCAGGCGTGGCGCTGAGCCAGATGTGGCCGGCATGGCGGCGCGCGTTATCGACGAGGTTCGTGAGGGCGCGGCGCATCGCCTCGGCGCGCAGGGGGACGACTAGCCCGTCCTCGATCTGGGTTTCAACCACCGCACCCGATCGCCGCGCCGCGATCGCCACGTCTTCGAGCAGAGCCGATAAATTCGCCGGGCCGGACTGTTCGCTTCCCTCGCCACGAGCGAAATTGAGGTAGATGGAGATCAGCTTCTCCATCTCCTCGATATCGCCGTTCATCGCCTCCAACTCGCCTGGCGGCAGTTCGGGCAGCATGGCCAGCGCCAGACGCAGCCGGGTCAGGGGCGTGCGCAGATCGTGCGAGACGCCCGCCAGCATGGTCGTGCGCTGCGCCAGAAAGCGTCGCACCCGATCTTGCATCCGGTTGAAAGCCGAAGCGGCGCGGCGTACCTCGACGGCGCCTTCCGGCTTGATCGGCCCGCGATCACGGCCCATGCCAAAATCCTCCGCCGCCGCCGCTAGGCGAGTGATTCCGCGCACCTGGGTGCGCAGAAACAGCGCGGCGATGCCAAAAAGCAGGCCAGAGGTCGAGATCAGCCAGATCAGGAAAAGATAGAAGGTGCCGACGTAGAGCCGTTTACGCGGCACGTCGATCTGCAACACGCCGTCAGGCATCTGGATGTCGATCACGATCACATTGGGCTTTTCGTTCCAGGCGACGCTGAAGGGGCGGTGCAGTTCCTGGGTCAGCGCGCGGGCCAGGTCGTCATCCACCGGCCCTGGCGCGTCGGGCGGCGGCAGGCGACGTAGCGCCTCGCCGCGCAAAAATACGGTGTTGAATTCGAAATGTTTGCCGGTTTCCTGGATGATGAGGCTGCGTGTCTGCGGGGCGCGCTCAATCTCCTCGATCATGAATCCGACCTCGCCCGCCACACCGCCCGCGAGGCGGCGGGAGAGTTCGTCGAGATGCGTGCCGTAGAAAATCTGCAGCGCCACGGCCTGGAGCAGCACCATCGGGATCAGCACGATGAGCAAGGAGCGGCCGAGCAGCGAGCGCGGTAGAAAGCGGCGGAACCAAAGATCAGCAGAAAACCCGCCGGGGCGGAGCTTCATGGCCCGGGTTTCAGCACGTATCCCTTGCCGCGCACGGTGTGCAGGAAGCGCGGTTCGCGCGGGTCGGTCTCGATTTTGCGGCGCAGACGGGTCACCTGCACGTCGATGGCGCGCTCGTTCACATCGTCCAACCCGAGAGCGGCCGCCAGGGCCTCGCGCGAGAGGATTTCGTGCGGTCTTGCGGCCAGCGCCATCAGCAGCGCCAGCTCTGCGCCGCTCAGCCGGATGCGCATATTAGGCCCAACCAGCTCGGCCCGCGCCGGGTCGAAGGTTGCCGCACCCAGTTGCAGCGGCCCGGTGGGTGGCATGATCGGCTGCACCCGACGCAGCATCGCGCGAAGCCGGGCCAACAGCACGCGCGGGTCGAACGGCTTGCCAAGATAATCATCCGCCCCGGCGGCGAAACCCGCGATGATGTCCTCCGGCGCGTCGCGCGCGGTCAGAAGCAAAATCGGCATCGAGGGGGCGCGCTCGGAGCGCAGATTGCCGGTTAGCTCCAGCCCGGTCTCGCCGGGCATCATCACGTCCAGCACCATCAGGTCGAAATCCATGAAACGCAGCTTATCGCGCGCCTCGGCGGCGCTCTCCGCCAGCGTGATGCGAAAACCGTTCTCGGTCAGGTAACGGCTGGTCAGCGCGCGCAAACGCGCATCGTCATCGACCAGTAGTATATGGGGCGCATCTCCGCTCAATGGTCAAATTCCCGCACTTTTTCCTTTGCCCACACGCGAGGCGTCGAGCGTGTCGATATAGTTGCGCCCTTCCTGCAAGGTTAGCCCGCGTAGCACGCGCCGGAAACCCTCCACCGCCGGGCCGCCCGCCTCGCGATAGGCCGCGAGCAGGCGCTCACGCTGACTCTCGAAAAGCTTGCGCTCAAGCGCCGTCCCCTTTTCGGTCAGCGAGAGCAGGCGTTGGCGCCGGTCTTGTGCGCCGGGGACTTGGGTGATGTAGCCCTCGCGGATCAGCGGCCCGAGTACGCGCGTCAAGCTTTGTTTAGTGATCCCAAGGATCGAGAGCAGCTCGCCCACCTTCAAACCAGGTTTGCGCGCCACCCAATGCAGCGTTCGGTGATGCGCGCGGCCGTAGCCTAGCTCGGACAGGATGCTATCCGCCGAGGCGGTCAGATCGCGCATCGCGAAGAACAGCATGTCCTGGGCAATACGCAGCTCTTCCTCGCGCAGAAACAGGAGGCCCGAACCAGGCTGTGTGTGCGCGGCGCCGGGTGCGGTTTCGCGTTTTACGCTTCGTGGGGCTTGAGTCAGTGGGTCTTGCATGGCAGATTCGCGATCTTATGAGGTTTCCCATACTACGTATGGCAGTACACCTGACTTATGCGCAACTGTTTTTTATCATATCTTGTCTAGCGCAAACGGAGTTTTTTGACCATGGCGCTTATCCCTTTTGACGATCGCGACGGCTTTATCTGGTGGGAAGGTAAACTCATCCCCTGGCGTGACGCAAAAATCCACGTCCTGACGCACGGGCTGCATTATGGCTCGGCGGTCTTCGAGGGTGAGCGCGCCTATGCCGGGAACATCTTCAAGCTCGAGGCTCATACCGAGCGGCTGATCAACTCCGGCAGATTGCTGGGCTTTGAAATCCCCTTCACGCCGGAGGAGATCAACAAGGCCAGCTACGAAGTCATGGCCGCGAATAACCTGACCGATGCCTATGTCCGCCCGATCGCCTGGCGCGGTTCCGAAATGCTCGCCGTCTCGGCGCAGCAGACCAAGATCCACCTCGCCATCGCCTGCTGGCAGTGGCCGAATTTCTTTGGTGCGGACCGGCTCAAGGGCGTCACCCTCGGTACTGCCCATTGGCGCCGCCCGCATCCGCAAACCGCCCCCACCGCCTCCAAGGCAGCCGGGCTTTATATGATCGGCACCCTCTCCAAACACGCCGCCGAAGCTGCGGGCTTCAATGACGCGCTGATGCTGACCTGGGACGGCTTTGTGGGCGAATCGACAGGGGCAAATATCTTCCTGGTGATCGACGGTAAACTCCACACCCCGATCCCCGATTGCTTCCTTGACGGAATCACTCGGCGTACCGTTATGGGCCTGGCCAAGGCACGCGGGATTGAAGTCGTCGAACGCCACATCCCGCCTGAAGACATTGCTAAAGCACAGGAAGTCTTCCTCGCCGGAACCGCCGCCGAAGTTACTCCGGTCCGCCAGATCGATAACTTCCACTTTACCCCCGGCGAGATCACCAAAACTCTCCTCGCAGACTACGAAGCCCTGGTCCTTATGGCCCCGGAAGAAGTCGCCCGGCGGGCCGCTTGAAGTAAAGCAAAGGCCAGGGGCGCTGCCCCCTGGGCCGAGCTCAGGGCTATGCCCTTAGAACCCCCTCCCTCCGAGGACTCTAATTACCCGATTCCAAAGGCAAACGCCTTTGGCGGCGGCCAGGGGGCAGAGTGCCGTGGCCTTGCCTACCCTCAACTACCGTTAGGGCTGATTTCCACGGGCACCCAGCGGGGGCCGGGGTTGGTGCCGTTGGCGGTGTCGCCGCTGACGAGCAGGGTGGCGGCGGGCAGGTGCAGGGATTTGAGTTTTGATTTGAGGTCGGCAGCGTTGGTGAGGGGGGCGCCCGCGAGTTCTTCGAGGATGTTGCCTGCGACGATGCCCGCTTTGGCGGCGGGGCCGTGTGTGGTGACGGCGGTGACGGGAATGCCGTTAGCGTTGGGCGTGCCCGAGAGGGTGAGGCCGAGTTCCGGCAGGGGGATACTGGCCGGGGTTGGCGGGGTGATTGGGGTAATGGTGTTGTCGGCGGTGGTGGGCGGCGGAGTCACGGTGAGCGTGGTCTGCTGAACGTTGCCGTTGCGCCAGAATTGGGCTGGGACTTTGTCCCCGGCGGGGATTTCGCCGGTGCGGATGAGCAAGGCGCGCGGGTTTTGCACAGGCACGCCGTTGAGGCTGGTCAGGACGTCGCCAGGTTGGAGTTTGCCCCAAGAGGGGCTGCCGGGCGAGACGCTGCCGACGAGGGCGCCGGAGGTGCTGGGCAGGCCGAGAAGGTGCTGGATTTCGGGCGTGACTTCCTGGGTGGCGACGCCGAGCCAGCCCCGGGTCATGCTGCCGGTGGCGATGATCGCTTGTGCGACCGGAGCGGCCATGGCTGAGGGAATAGCAAACCCGATGCCGACCGAGCCGCCGGAGGGCGAGTAGATCGCCGAATCGACGCCGATGACCTCGCCTTGCATGTTGAAGAGCGGGCCGCCGGAATTGCCGCGGTTGATGGCGGCGTCGGTCTGGATAAAATCATCGAATGTGTTTTCGTTGATGTTGCGGTCGAGGGCGCTAACAATTCCAGAGGAGGTGCTGCCGGGCAGGCCGTAGGGGTTGCCGATTGCCATGACCCAGTCGCCCACGCGGAGCTTACCGGAATCGCCAAAGGTAACGAAGGCGAGGGGGTGCCCGGCATCGACCTTCAGAACCGCGATGTCGGCGGTCGGGTCGCGGCCAATGACGGTGGCGGGGAGGATGGTGCCGTCCTGGAAGGTGACGGTGATGGTCGTGGCGCCATCGATGACGTGGTTGTTGGTCAGGATGTCGCCCTTTGCATCGATGACGAAGCCTGAGCCGAGCGCTTCGTCGGCTTTGGGCGGGGGCAGGACGGAGCCGGGGGAGGCGGTTTGGGTTGTGTCGGCGGCGGGGTTGTAGGCGCTGTTGCCGCTACTGTTGCTGTTGGCGGGTGCGGTGGTGTTTACCGGGGCGGTGCTGGCGATGCTGACCACGGCGGGCATGACGCGGGCCGCGAGATCGGCCAGGGCGGGCGGCATGGGCGAGGCTTTGGCCGAGTATCCGGCAAGGACCAGGAGGGCGCAGAGCGGGCGGGGGAAAAACTTCATGCTTAAAGTTTGCGCATCCGCTGCGATCTTCGCAAGTGGGTGGACAGCGCGGCCAGGAGGGTTAAATCTCGCGTCATGAACGAAAAAGATATTTTGGCGGCGTTGGCCCCGTACAAGTTAGAAAAAATGTTGGATGGCGTGCATGTCGGCGAGGACAGCGTGCAGGTGACGCTGGCGATTCGCCGCGAGGACGAGCCTGTGCTCGAGCCGCTGCGCCAGGAGATCGAGGCGCGGCTCGCCACGCTGAAGGGGGTCAAGCGCGCCAGCGTGGTGTTCACCGCCCATAAACCGCCGCCGCCGCCGGTGCCGATGGGGCTGCCAGGAATTAAAAAGGTGATTGCCGTGGCCTCGGGCAAGGGTGGCGTCGGGAAATCGACCGTGGCGGTCAATCTCGCGGTGGCGTTGGCGCAGAGCGGGTTGACTGTCGGGTTGCTGGATGCGGATATTTATGGACCGTCGTTGCCGCGCATGCTTGGGCTGACCCTGCGTCCAGAGGTGCGCGAGGGCATGATGATCCCGCTGGAGGCCTGGGGGGTGCGCTGCATGTCCATTGGCTTTCTGGTTGAGGAAGAGGTCGCGATGGTGTGGCGCGGGCCGATGGTGGCGGGCGCGCTGAACCAGATGCTGAACCAGGTGGCGTGGGGTGAACTCGATGTTCTGGTCGTCGATATGCCGCCCGGGACCGGGGATGCGCAGCTGACTCTGGTGCAGAAGGCGAGCCTGGCCGGGGCGGTTATCGTCTCGACGCCCCAGGATGTCGCGCTGATCGATGCGCGCCGGGCGGTCAAGATGTTTGAGCAGGTGCATGTGCCGGTACTCGGGATGGTGGAGAACATGTCCTATTTTTGCTGCCCGGGATGCGGCCAGCGGAGCGATATTTTTGGCCATGGCGGTGCGGCGGCGGAGGCGGAGCGCATGGGGGTTAAGTTCCTCGGCGCTGTGCCGTTGCTGCTGCAAATCCGCGAGACCGGGGACGCCGGCGCGCCGGTCTGCGCCAGCGCACCCGAGAGCGAGGCGGCGGTGGCGTTGCGCGCCGTGGCGGCACAGGTCTCGGCGGTTCTGGCGGCGGGCTGATGGCGCAGGTCGGGTTTTACCACCTGACGCGCAGTGATATTGCCGATGCCTTGCCGGCGCTGCTTGGGCGCTCGCTGGCTTTGGGGGAGCGCTCTGTTGTGGTGTGTCCCGATCCGGCGCGGGTGGCGGCGCTGGATGCGGCGCTCTGGCGCTGTGCCAGTCCGGACTGGCTGGCGCACGGCACGAGCGCGACGCCGCACCCCGAATGGCAGCCGGTGTTTCTTACTACTGAGGATGTGAACCCGGCGGGCGCGGGGTTTTTGTTTCGCATTGGCGGCGCGCAGGTGGAGCTATCGGCGTATCGGCGGGTGTTCGATCTGTTCGACGGCAATAACGCGCAGGCGCTGGCCGCGGCGCGCGTGCGCTGGCGCGAGGCCAAGGAGGCGGGACACGAGCTCACCTACTGGAAGCAGGGTGAAACGGGTTGGGAGCGGGCGGGTTAAACGTTGGGCTGTGGCAAAATCGCTGCAGAATTGAAGATATCACGGCGAAACGAGATAATCCGTTATCCCATTCTTGACAGGCGGGGGGGGGATAGGTAGCAACCGGCCCAACTTGAGGCGGCGCAGAACCGCTGAAACCAGATGTATGAACGACGGTCGTGACAAAAAGACCTTTGAGCAGCGTCTTGCGGCAGCGCAGGAAGGCAGTAAAGGTCAGGCAAAGCGGGATTCGGCGCATGCAAACGCCGGTTCGGCAGAGCGTGCGATCAGTCTCGCTATGCGTCTGGGAGTTGAGCTGGTGGCCGCGATGGTCATCGCCGTGGTGATTGGGTGGGGGCTGGATAGGCTGTTCCATACGACGCCGTGGCTGATGGTTGTCATGGTGCCGGTGGGAATGGCGGCTGGCTTGCGCAATCTGGTTCGCGCGGCTGGGGGTAAAACAGAAGGCTGACGGGACAAAAAAAGAATGGCAGGCCCACAGATCGACGCGCTTGGACAGTTTAAGCTGACCTCAGGACTGGGGCCGATTGGTCGTGCGATCGATTTCACCAATTCCAATGAGGCGATGCTCGCCGCTGCGGCCGTCATTGTTGTCCTCTTCGCGCTTGGGCTGAAGCGTAGCGCGCTGGTGCCAGGGCGTTTGCAATCCCTCGTCGAGATGCTCTACGAATTCGTGCATAATATGTGCGTCGACACGATCGGCGAGGAAGGGCTGCGGTTCTTTCCCCTGGTGTTCACGATTTTCAGCTTCATTTTGCTGGGCAACCTGATTGGGCTGTTCCCGTATTTCTTTGCCTTCACCAGCCATATCGCGGTTACGCTCTCGCTGGCGCTGTTTGTGTTCGTGTTCTCGACCGGGGTCGGGTTTTACACGCATGGTTTCCGCTTCTTCAAATTCTTTGTGCCCGAGGGCGTGCCGACTTGGCTGCTGCCGCTGTTGGTGCCGATTGAGATCATCTCTTACCTTTCGCGGCCTGTTTCGCTTTCGGTTCGTTTGTTCGCCAATATGACCGCCGGACATGTGATGTGGGAAGTTTTCGCCGGCTTCATGCTGCTGCTCACCGCCAGCTTCGGGATTTTCGGGGCGTTCGCTTCGGTCGTGCCGCTGGGGCTGAATGTTGCGCTGGCGGCGCTCGAACTGCTGGTGGCAGGGTTGCAGGCTTATGTTTTTGCTATCCTCACCTGTCTGTATCTGCACGATGCCGTGCATATGCACTGATTTTTTTTTGCTCTCGCTTACAAGATTTTCGGAAAGGAAAATTATAAATGGATCCTCAGTCAGCTGCTCTGCTCGCCAAAGACATTGGCGCCGGTCTTGCTACCATCGGCGTAGCCGGTGCGGGCGTTGGTATTGGTAACTTGTTCGGTGCGTTCGTGTCTTCCGTTGGCCGCAATCCGGCCGCGCGCGACACCATGTTTCGTGATGTGCTGCTCGGCTTTGCGCTGACGGAAGCGGTTGCTCTGTACGCGCTGGTCATCGCTCTGGTCATTCTGTTCACCTAATGCGCCGTCTCACCGCCACCGCGCTGCTCACCATTGTTCCCGCCGCCGCCTGCGCGGAAGGAACAATGCCGCAGATGGATTTCGCCAACCCGCTCACCTCTGCGCAGGTGCTCTGGATGGTGGTCATCCTGGTCGTGCTGTATCTGCTGCTCGCCCGTTGGGGCCTGCCGCAGATGGGCAAGGTTTTGGAGAACCGGGCGGCGGTGATTGCGCGCGATCTGGCAGCCGCACGGGAAGCGAAGAACGCCGCTGACCAGGCAGTTGCCGCGCTGAACGCCACGCTGGCACAGGCGCGCAACGCAGCCCATGCACAGGTGGCCGAAGCCGTGGCGCAAGCCAAGCGCAA
>DAOMCN010000006.1:0-22643 GCA_035427885.1 Acidocella sp.
CGCGCGATGCGCTGATGCTTCAGCAGCATGCCCGGCCCGATATCCACTTCATCGCCGAGATTCCGGCGGGCGGGGTGATGGCGCCGTGCGACCGGCGGCTGATCGGCCAGGCGCTGACCAACCTGCTGCAAAACGCCGCCGACGCGGTAAACATGCGCCCCGGCGCCAAACACGTCACCCTCACCCTCAAAGCCGTGGGCGAGGACGCGGTGCTGAGCGTCACAGACGACGGTATCGGCCTGCCCGAGACCGACCGGGCAAAGCTTACTGAACCTTATGTAACTCACAAGCCCAAAGGGACCGGACTTGGCCTTGCCATCGTACGCAAGATCATGGAGGACCATGAAGGACGGCTGGAACTAGAACAGGCGCCGGGCGGCGTCGGCGCTGAAGTCAGCCTGATCCTGCCCGCTTTGCCCGCGCCCCCGCTCACGCAGACCAACGACGTTAAGGAGTTGCCCGCACAATGACTGAAATCCTGATCGTTGACGACGAGCCGGACATTCGGATGCTGGTCGAAGCGATTTTGCGCGATGAAGGTTTCGAAGCGCGCAGCGCCGGGAACTCGGATGACGCAATCGCCGCATTTCGCGCCCGCCGTCCGGCGCTGGTGATTCTGGACATCTGGCTGCAAGGCTCTACCCTGGATGGCATCGGCATTCTCGACGTACTGCACAGCGATGACCCGACCGTCCCCGTAGTCATGTTCTCCGGTCACGGCACGATCGAGACCGCCGTCGCCGCGATTCAGCGCGGTGCCTATGATTTTATTGAAAAGCCCTTCAACTCGGACCGCCTGCTACTGATCGTTCGGCGCGCGCTGGAGGCGGCAAAGCTGGCCGCCGAGAACACGGAACTGCGCCTGCGCGTCGGCAACCAGACAACGCTGACCGGTGAAGGCCACGGCATTTTTACGCTAAAATCCGCCATCGAGCGCGTTGCGCCGACCGGCTCGCGCGTGCTGATCACCGGCGCGCCGGGCTCGGGCAAGGAGACCGTGGCACGCATGATCCACGCCAAATCCCGCCGCGCGGAAGGGCCGTATGTCGCGCTGAACTGCGCCATCCTCGCCCCCGAACGCTTCGAGGCGGAGCTTTTCGGGATCGAAGCAGGGCAAGGTCCGCAAGGCGCCGGGCGCAAGGTCGGCCTGCTGGAGCGCGCGCATGGCGGCACGCTGGTGCTCGATGAAGTTTCCGACATGCCGCTCGAAACCCAGGGAAAAATCGCGCGCGTGCTCCAGGACCAGAGTTTTGAGCGCGTTGGGGGCAATACGCGGATTAAGGTGGATATCCGCGTCCTCGCGACAACGGCAAAGGACCTCGCGGCGGAAGCGGGGGCTGGGCATTTCCGCGAGGATTTATACTATCGCCTCGCCGTGGTGCCCCTGCGGGTGCCCTCGCTGAAGGAACGGCGCGAGGATATTCCCGCACTGGCCGCGGAGTTTCTGGCCCGCGCTTCGGAGACCTCCGGCCTGCCCGCGCGCAGCCTTGGCTCGGACGCAGTCGCCGCACTCCAGGCGCATGACTGGCCAGGCAACGTGCGCCAGCTGCGCAATGTCATGGACTGGCTGATGATCATGCGCTCCGCCGAGACCGATTGTTTCCACGCCGAACACCTGCCGACGGAACTCTCCGCCCACGCCCCGCGCGCCCTCGCGATCGACCCGGCGGCGGATCTGATGGCCCTGCCCCTGCGCGAGGCGCGCGATGTGTTCGAGACGCAGTATCTCCAGTCGCAACTCCTGCGCCACGGCGGCAACATCTCGCGCACGGCGACTTTCGTGGGCATGGAACGCAGCGCCCTGCACCGCAAACTGAAACAACTAGGCATCGGCGCGGACGAGAAACTACAGGCGTAAGGCCCTAATCCTCGTCCCGCCCCGGACTACCCACCTCGGCCTTGGCGGGGAGCAGCATCCGCGCGCGCAGGCCGGGATTATTGTCGCTCAGGCTGAATGCGCCGTTATGCAACTGCGCCACAGCGGCGACCAGCGCAAGACCAAGCCCCGAACCGCTGGTGCTGCGCGCGGACTCGGCGCGGAAGAACCGCTCGGTGGCGCGCGCGCGGTCCTGCGGCGCGATACCGGGTCCGCAGTCAGCCACGGCAATCTCGATACCCGCCTCAATCGCCTTCGCGGTGAGCGTGATCGTCGTGCCGGGCTTTGAGAACTTCAGTGCATTATCAAGCAGATTGGCGACGGCCTGCTGCACCAGCTCGCGGTCGCCCAGCATCGGTAGATGGGGGTCGATACTCGATTGCAGCACCAGCCCGCGCTCCTCGGCCACCGCGCTGTAGAGTTCGTCCATATCGTTGAGCATGGGCGCAAGGTTGATGAAGGCAAAAGCAGCGCGGCGCGAACCAGCCTCGATCTCGGCAATGCGCAACAGCGCCTCGAACACGCCAACAATGCCGTCCAGATCATCGGTCGCGCGTTCGATGGCCTGGTGCAGATCCTCCTTGGTCTGCGCATGCATCGCGGCATCTTCGAGCCGAGTGCGCGCGCGCGTGATCGGCGTGCGCAAATCATGCGCGATGGCGTTCGAAACCTGCCGCACACCATCCATCAACCGCGCGATGCGGTCCAGCATGTCGTTGATAATATCAGCAAGTTCCTCGAATTCATCGCCCTCGCCGGTGATCGGTATGCGCCGCGTCAGATCGCCAAGGGCAATGGCGCGCGCGGTCGCTGAAATATCGCGGATCATACGCCGGAACAGCGAGCGGATCAGCACCGCACCCAAAAGCCCCAGGACTGACATCAGCCCCACCGCCCAGAGCAGGCCGTCGCGCAACACAGTGCGCAACTCGGCACGCGCCTGCATATCACGCCCGACGAGAAGCCGCTCACCATCAGGCAACGTCTCGAACCAAAGCAAAGCGACCGAGGGAATGCCTTTACGGTTGACCACCAGCTGGTACCAGGTGCCGGTCAGATTGAGTCCCTTTGGCCAACGGTCGAGATTGCCTGCGATGCGGTTGCCCATCGGATCGTGCAACAGATAGATGCCGTCGTCCCCGACCGAATCCGCAATCCGGTTACGGACAGCGCCGATCAGCGCCGCCGGGCCGCCGGTCTCATAATGCTCCTCCAGCGCCGCGACATCGTTATGGACGGAAAGCTGCACCTGATGTTGCAGCAACCCGACCGTGGCGTACCAAAGCGAGAAAGCCAGCGTGAACGAGGAAATGCCGAAAACCCCGGCATAGATCACAGCAAAACGGATACCCGCGGAACGAATGAACCCACCGGGTCGGCGCGCATCGCGCGGCCTCCCGGCACGATGCCGCCAAAGCCATTGCCAGAACCCGATCGCCGGCGGCGCCTCGACATCCATCGAACGTCCCGCCCCTGACACTACACTTCTTCGGTACGCAGCATATACCCCGCATTACGCACGGTGTGCAGGAGCGGCAGATCAAACGGTTTGTCGATCTTCTGGCGCAGCCGCGATACGTGCACATCGATCACATTGGTTTGCGGGTCGAAATGGTAATCCCAAACACCTTCCAGCAGCATCGTGCGCGTCACGACTTGTCCGGCATGGCGCATCAGATATTCCAGCAAGCGGAACTCGCGCGGCTGAAGGTCGATCTTCTGCGTCCCCCGGCGCACAGTGCGCGAGAGCAGGTCCATCTCCAGATCACCAACGGCCAGACGAGTGGCCGGCCCATCACTCTTGCCGCGCCGCGTCAGCGCCTCGACGCGGGCAAGCAACTCGGCAAAAGCAAAAGGTTTGGTTAAATAATCGTCACCTCCCGCCTTCAGCCCTTTTACCCGGTCATCGACCTGCCCAAGAGCGGAAAGGAACACCACCGGAGTCGTGTTGTCCTGGGCCCGCAGGGTTTCCAGCAGCCGCAGACCGTCGATTCCCCCGGGCAGCATCCGGTCGAGAATGATGGCGTCAAAATTCTCCGACGCGGCAAGAAACAGCCCATCACGCCCGTTATCGGCATTTTCCACGGTATGTCCCGCCTCGCGCAGGCCCTTCACGACAAATCCGGCAACGTCTCTATCATCTTCTACGACGAGTATGCGCATCGCTACTCTCCAAATTGTACTGGTCTGCGATCTACAATAACCGGCAGGTAGGATATATGTTGATTTTTGCTAACCCCAAGCACCACTTTAGCCCCCGGCGTCATGGACGCAATGGCTTTCGTCAATCCGCTCGCCCCGGCAACCGGCTTGCCGTCCACCGATCTTACAATATCGGTAACCTCCAGCCCAGCTTGCGCCGCCGGACTTCCCACTTCAACCCCTGTTATTTCTGCCCCCCCGGCAGCATCATCGGCATCACCCGGCGCATCGGCCACGGCAACGCCGAGCCACCCGCGCGCGACGCTGCCATTGGCAATGAGCGCCGAAACGATCCGGCGCGCGCTGTTGCTCGGAATCGCAAAACCAATGCCCACCGAGCCCCCGGAAGGTGAAACAATCGCTGAATTTATACCAATGACTTCTCCTGCCATATTGAAAGCCGGGCCGCCGGAATTGCCCGGATTGATCGGCGCGTCGAGTTGGAGAAAATGCTCGAACGGCCCATCACCAATGTCGCGCCCCTCCGCCGAAATGATCCCCAATGTGAACGAATTTCCCAGTGCAAACGGATTGCCCGCCGCCAGCACCCAGTCGCCCACCAAGCACTTGTCTGAGTTGCCCCAGCGCGCGGGGGTGAGTTTGCGCGATGACGTAATTTTAATAACCGCGATATCCGTCAGATCATCCGCGCCAACAAGCCGCGCCGCGTAGCGCTCACCATCGTTCAGCGTTACCGTAATGTTCTGCGCCCCGGCGATGACATGATCATTGGTGACGATCATCCCGTCGCGCCGAATAATAAAGCCCGACCCCGCCGCTTCGGCAATTATCCCAGCAGACCTGGGGGTTTTGGCGACCCCCGCCGCCTCGGTCACCGCAATCCCAACCACGGCGGGCGCCACAGAACGCACCAGCGGCGCCAGCGAGGTCGGCGCGCCTGCAAACTGCCCCCACGCCGGAGCAACCGCCAACCCGGAGAAAAACAGCGATGCTAGAACAAAATGGCGCGCAAAATTCCGATCCATGAACAACGGGACATGCCACCACCGCCCCCTGCACGCAAGAAAAACCGAAACTGAACAACCGATGACACAAAGCACAAGTATGACCATCACATTTCATGGTTGTATCTCAGCTCGAAGCGCCTAAACTAAAATTGGCCTTTCTTATGGTCTTACCGCCAAACCCACCCTTTAAACAGGAGTTGCGCGCATGGACACAGCCCCGATTACCCCGGACACCGCCGATACCGCCACAAGCAAACCTATCGACCTCGACTACCTGCGCCACGAGTTCAACCGCTTCCGCGAAGAACTCTCGACCATTAAAAGCAAACTCGGCGTCCAGGCCTCCGAAACCGTTGGCCAGTTCAACGAATACTTGCACAGCGACGATGCCGCCACCCGCCTCAAGGCGCTGGAAAAACAACTCGAAGAACTGGGCGGTAAACTCAAAGACAACAGCAAGGAAGCTGCCGCGCAGCTGGAAGCAAAAGTCGTGGAACGCCCGCTCGCCAGCGTCGCCATCGCCTTCGGCGTCGGCCTGCTGGTCTCGCAACTCCTGCGCCGCAACTGAAGTGAGTGTCCCACGCTGCATGAGCGCCATCGCCCGCAAAGCCGCGCTGGGCACCAGCATGGCCGCGGTAACGCTGTGCATTACCCTCGCCGCACTCGGCTTCTTTATCGCCAGCTTCTACATCTTACTCACCCAACACACCTCCTCCGCCGCCGCCGCCGCCATCACCGGCGCCATACTCCTCGCCCTGGCCCTCATCACCGGCCTCATCACCAAAACCATCTTCAAAAAACGCAGCCAAAACCTCTCCGACTGGAGTGAACTGCTAAGCCTCGCCACCTACCTCATCCGCCGAGATCCCAAAAAAGCCATGCTCTTGGCTCTCCTCGCCGGAGCCGTGACGGAATACTTCGCTGGCGATAAGCCGCAGCGGTGAAGGGGCAGTAGGTCCAGGTGGCAGCGCCCCCTTGCTTACTCCCCCTTCATCGCCTCGGCCTGCCGCAGGAGGCGGAGGAAGTTTCCACTCCAGATTTGACTGAGTTGGGCGTGGGTATAGCCGCGTTGTGCGAGTTCGGCCGTGAGGTTGGGGGCTTGTGAGGCGTTCATGAAGCCGCGCACGCCGCCACCGCCGTCAAAATCGGTACCAATGCCGACGTGGTCGATTCCCATGCGGGCGACAGCATAATCAATATGGTCGGCGATATCGGCGACGGTAAGGTCGGCGGCACGTGCTTTGGGGCGCAGGAAGCTGGAGACGATGGTGATCTGCGCAAGTCCGCCCGAGGCTTTGAGCGCGTCGAGTTGTTCGTCGTCGAGGTTGCGCGGGTGGTCGCAGAGGGCGCGCATGCACGAATGGGTGGCCAGTACAGGCACGCGAGAGTGTTTGACCGCTTGCAGCATGGTGGATTTGGCCGCGTGGGAGATATCGGCGAGGATGCCAAGTTGGTTCATCCGCGCCAGGGCGGCGCGGCCGAGTTCCGAGAGGCCGCCGTGTTCGGTTGTTTCGTTGTTCAGGCTGCGCAGCGGGATGGCGGCGTCGGCCAGGGCGTTGTGGCCGTTATGGGTGAGGGTGATGTAGCGCACCCCGCGCGCGGCGAAATCGTCGAGATTGGCAAGGTCCGTACCCATCGCATAGCCGTTCTCGATGGCCGGGATGATGGCGGTTTGACCGGCGGCATAGGCGGCTTCGATCTGGTCAGCCGTGGTGGTCAGCCTGCCGCCCGAACCGTCGGCTGGGGCCATGCTAATAATGGCGTCGAGCATGGCTCGAGCGCGGGCGGTGGCGGCGAGGTGGGATTCTTCGTCACGCCTGCCTTGCGGGATGTAGGCGACAAAGCAGACAGCGGCAACGCGCCCGGATTTCAGCTTGGGCAGATCGACGCAGCGCGGTCCGTCCTCGAACGGGCTGGGGCCGTCCGGCCAGGGGATATCGACATGGGAATCAAGAGCGAGCAGGCCGTCATGCGGATCAGGGGTCATGGCGCATCGTCCAGCGCCAGGCGTCCAGCGTCAAGCGCCTTGCGCATCACAGAGGGTAACGGCGCGTGCGCGGCGGGGGCGCGCAACGCACCGTCGGGCAGGCTTTGGCAGCGCGCCGCCAGGACGTTCAGGGTCAGGGAAAAATGTGTGAACACATGTTGGATCGTCCCGGCATCGCGCCAATTCGCCCGTTCCGGGGGTTCCTCCGGCAGCGCCAGCATCCCGCCCAGCAGCCCGCGCGGCGGACGACGCAGGAGCAAAACCTCGTCCGCCGCGTCGATCAGCACATAGACGACTCCGGTGCGGCGCGGGCGTTCTGGTTTTTTGGTCCGCACCGGCAGGCTTGCCGCGATGCCCTGGCGCGCGGCCAGGCAATGCGGCTCCCAGGGGCATTTGCCGCAGGATGGGTTTTTGGGCGTGCAGATCGTCGCCCCCAGGTCGAACAGCGCCTGGGCGAAGTCGCCGGGAGCAGCAGCGGCGGCTTGGTCGTCCATGAACACCGCCGCCGCCTTGGCAAGGGCGGGCTTGGCGGCGGGCAAGGCCTCGGCAATGGCGAAAACCCGCGCCGCGACTCGTTCGACATTGCCATCGACGGGCAACACCGGGAGCGAAAACGCGATCGCGCCGATGGCGTTGGCAGTATAGGGGCCGATGCCGGGGAGCTCGCGCAACCCCGCGATGCTGCTCGGAAACCCGCCCAGCGCCGCCACTTTCTTCGCGCAGGCGCTGAAATTGCGCCCCCTTGCGTAGTAACCAAGCCCGGCCCAGTGGCCCAGCACCTCCTCCACCGAGGCTGCCGCTAAATCTTCGACAGCAGGGTACGCGGCCAAAAATTTGGCGTAATACGGGATTACGGTGACAACCTGGGTCTGTTGCAGCATGATTTCGGAGAGCCAGACGTGGTAGGGATCGGCGGATTGGCCGGGCGCGGAACGCCAGGGCAGATGGCGGCGGTTCACGCCGTACCATGAGAGGAGTTTTCGCGCCGGTGGCGGAGAGGAAAAAACGGGTTTCACCCATCCAGGATGTGCCGCCTGTCGAGGCAAGGCGCAACTATGCGCCGCGCGGTATCGCCGGGCTGCTGGCCCCTGTGCTGCGCCCGGCCTTCAAGCGCCGCGCCCCCGCCGCCGCCGCGCTGATGGCAGATTGGCCGGAGCTTGCGGGATCCGCGCTGAGCGCCTGCGCCGCCCCGGTGAAATTCGCCGGGGGCACGCTGACCCTGGCCTGCACCGCGCCAACCGCGATGGAGCTGCAACTGACCGCGCCGCAGATCATCTCGCGGCTCAACCTGGCACTCGGCCACGCGATGATCGAGCGCCTGCGCTTCGTCCAGCAGGCGCCGGGCGTTAGCGCCCCTGCCCCGGCGCTGGCCCGGCGCGCGCCGGTCGCGCCTCCGGAGGGGTTGCCGGAAGGCGAACTCGGCGAGGCGCTGGCGAGATTGTATCAGGGCATCAAACGCGGCAAATAAATTTACGATTCGACTCGTGGGCTGGATTTTGTTTACACTACATCTAGGAGCAGACATGCGTTTATACCGTCGTTCAGTACTATCCCTTGTGGGTGCCAGCGTTATTGCACCGTCCGCCTTCGCGGCGGAGGCCGCGCCTTTGCCCTTTACCCAACGCTCCATCGGCTCGCCCAAGGCGCCGGTCACCGCGGTTGAATATTTCTCCCTGACCTGCACCCATTGCGCGCATTTCGCAACGACCGTGATGCCCGAGGTCAAGGCCAAGCTCGTTGATGCTGGCAAATTGCAGGTCATCTTCAAGGATTTCCCGCTCGACCAGGTGGCGCTGATGGCGGCGCAGGTGGCGCGCTATCTGCCGACGGAGCAGTATTATCCGTTCATCGAGGCGCTGTTTTCCAGCCAGGATCAATGGGCCTTCCTCCCGGTGACCGACCCGAAAAATCCGCCCGACTATGCGGCGCTGATTTTCCAGTACGCCGCTCTGGCGGGTATGGACAAACCCACGTTCGACGCCGCGATTCATGACGATAAGCTACGCGCCTTCATCCTGCGTGGCCAACAGGAGGCGGAAAGCCTCTATCACGTCAACGCGACGCCAACCTTCATCATCAACGGCAAAGTCAATCCCGGGGAGATGGAGTACACGGATTTCGCAGCTGCGGTGGCTAACGCCGCCAAGGGATAAAGGGAGTTCCACATGCCCGCCCGTTTTGCCCGCCTGCGCATTGCCGGTTTCAAAAGCTTCGCCGATCCGACAACGGTGGAGATTTTGCCTGGACTGACTGGCGTTGTCGGGCCGAACGGGTGTGGCAAATCCAACGTTATCGAGGCGTTGCGCTGGGCGATGGGCGAGGCGAATGCCCGCAATATGCGCGGCACGGAGATGGAGGACGTGATCTTCGCCGGGACCGCCGGGCGCGCCTCGCGCAATCTGGCGGAGGTTACGCTCACCCTGGAGGAGACGGCGGGCCTTGCGCCGCCGCCGTTCCACGAGGCCGCGGATCTGGAAATTTCGCGCAAAATCGACCGGGTTAACGGCAAAGAAGCGCGCGCGCGCGATGTGCAGACGCTGTTCGCGGATCTCGCCTCGGGGTCGCGGGCTTCGGCGATGATCAGCCAGGGGCGGGTCGGCGCGCTGGTCAATGCGCGGCCCGATGAGCGTCGGGCGCTGCTGGAGGAAGCCGCGGGGATTACCGGGCTGCATGCCAGGCGCCACGAGGCGGAGTTAAAATTAAAAGCTGCCGAGCAGAATTTGTCGCGGGCGGATGATCTCAAAGGGCAGATCGAGGGCCGTCTCACGGAGTTGAAGCGCCAGGCGCGGCAGGCCAGCCGGTATCGGAATCTTTCGGGCAATATTCGCGTGGCGGAGGCGGAGTTGCTCTCGGTGCAGCGCGCTGTCGCAGAGGCGGCGCGGGCAAGCGCGCTGGCGCAGTTCGCCCTGGCCGAAACGCGCGTGACGGAGGCGACCGTGGCGGCGGGGAAAGCGGCGGCGCGGGCTGCGGAGACTGAAGCGGCGCTGCCGGAGCTACGCACCATCGAGGCCGCCGCGCGTACGGCGCTGGAGCGCGCGCGCATCGGAGCGGAGCAATCCGCGGAGGTCGAGACCCGCGCACGGGCGGCGCTGACCGAGGCCAAGACGCGGCTGGACGCGCTCACCCGCGACCATGACCATGCAACCAAGCTGGTGGGCGACGCAAGGACGGCACAGACGCGGCTGGAAGAGGAACAGGCGCGCCTATTAGCCGAGACCGTGGCGGCGCCTGCTTTATTGGAGGCGGCGGGGAAGGCCGAGGATGCGGCGCTGGAGGCGATGCGCGAGGCAGAGGCGCAGGCCAACCGGGCAACGGAGGAGGCGGCGCGGATCGCCGCCGAGTCGGAGGCGGCGCGGCGGGCGCTCAGCGAGGCCGAGCAGCGCGCGCGCCGGGCGGCGTTGCGACTGGGCGAGGCGCAGGCGGAATATGGCAAGGTCGCGGCCAGCGTTATCTCGCCCGAGCGGGTGGCGGCGGCGGAGGCCGAGCGGGGCGCGGCCGAGACGGCGCTGCTGGCGGCGCGCGAGGCGGTGAGTGCGGCGGAGACGGCGCGGGCTGCGGCTGAAACGGCGCTGGCGAGCGCGCGGGCCGAGGCGGCGGCGGCGGAGTCTGCGGCAACGAAGATCGGCACGGAATACGACGCGCTGAACGCGCTGCTGGCGCAAAAATTTGGCCGCGAGAGCGCGCCGATCCTGGATTTAATCACCGTGCCGCCAGGCTTGGAAGCGGCCCTCGGCGCGGCGCTGCGCGAGGAGCTTTCGGCCAGCGCGGACGAGAACGCGGCGCGGCACTGGCGCAAATTGCCGCCGCTCGATCTCGCGGTGGTGGCGCTCAAATCGTTTGCCAATCTGGTGCAGGGGCCGCAGGCGCTGACGCGCGCACTCTCGCATATCCTGCTGCTGCCCGAAGGGGCGGATGGCAATGTGCATCAGGGTAACCTGACGCCAGGGCAGATCCTCGTCTCGCGCGAGGGCGCGGTGTGGCGCTGGGATGGTTATACGGTGCGCGCCGGGGCGGCGTCCGAGGCGGCGGTGCGGCTCGCGCAGCGCAACAGGCTCGGCGCGCTGGAGCGCGACCGGGCGGCGACGCGCACTGCGGCCGAGGCGGCGCGGGGGGGCAGGCAGGCGGCGGAAGCGGCCGAGCGCGAGGCGCGGGCGGCGGAAACGGCGGCGCGCGAGGCGCGCAGGACGGGGGAACAGCGCTTCGACCGGGCGCGCTCCGAGGCGATCCGGCTGACGGCGGAGGCGGAGCGCGCTGGCGCAAAGGCGGCGGCTGCGCTAGCTGCGCGCGATTTGTTAGCGGCGGAAGCGGCGGAGGCGCAAGCCGCACTGGCCGAGGTTCAGGCCAATGCGGCGCTCTTGCCAGATGTGAACGCAGCGCGAGCGACCGTTGAGAAGGCGCGCATGGCGCTGACCCAGGCGCGGGTGGCGGAATCCGCGGCGCGGCAGAAATTCGAGGCGCTGCGGGCGGCGGAGGGGACGCGGATACGCAGGCTGGAGACGCTGGCCAAGGAGATGGCCGATTGGTTCGAGCGCGGTAAGGACGCCACCGACCGACTGACCGATCTCGCCGCGCGCTATGACGAGGCGCGCGCAGCGATTGTTGCGCTTGAGGCGGCGCCGCAAGAGGCGGCGGCGGCAAGGCGCGAGGCGCTGGATGGGTTGAGCGCGGCGGAGGCGGCGCATCGGCGACATGCCGAGGCATTGCACATGGCGCAGAGGCAGACCGACGAGGCGGCGCGCCATGCGCGGACCTCTGAGACCGCCCTCGGCACCGCGCGCGAGGCGCGGGCGCGCGAGGAAGGCAATATCACGGCCGCCAACCATGCGTGGGGTACTGTGGCGGAGCGAATTCTGGAGCGGCTTGGGGCCAATCCGGCGCTGCCCGATCCGCCGGCGGAGTTGAATGCGGAGTCCGAGGACAAGGCGCGCAAACGCTGGGAGCGGTTAACCCGCGAGCGCGAGGACATGGGGCCGGTCAATCTGCGCGCCGAGATCGAGGCCGGGGAAGCAGAGGAGGCGATTGCCACGATCGAGCGTGAACGCGACGAGATTACCTCGGCGATTGCCAAGCTGCGCGGCTCCATCGGACATCTCAACCGCGAGGGGCGCGAACGGCTCTCTGCCGTGTTCAACGAGGTGGACCGGCATTTTCAGGCGTTGTTTTCGCGCATGTTCGGCGGCGGGAAGGCGCATTTGGCGCTCGTCGGCTCGGACGATCCGCTTGAGGCGGGGTTGGAAATTTATGCGCAGCCGCCGGGGAAAAAACTCAGCACGCTGTCCCTGCTATCCGGCGGGGAGCAGGCGCTTACCGCGCTGTCGTTGATTTTTGCGGTGTTCAAGTGCAACCCCGCGCCGATCTCGGTGCTCGACGAGGTGGACGCGCCGCTTGATGATGCCAATGTTGATCGGTTCTGCACGCTGCTTGAAGATATGGTGCGCGAGACCGGCACAAGATTTATGGTCGTGACGCATCACCATCTCACGATGGCGCGGATGGATCGGCTTTATGGCGTTACCATGCAAGAACGCGGGATCTCGCGGCTGCTCTCGGTCGATCTGGCGCGGGCGGTGGATATGGTCGATCCAGGGCAGGCAATTGCCGCGGAGTAGCTTGTTAGAGTGCTGATTTTGCTTTGGTTTTTTTAGAGGCGGGAAAATGTTTCACGTAAAACATTTCTGGGGAATTCAGCAAATAACGTCGCGTTAGTTATTGTTGTTGCAGGATTGTCGATTTTAGAAACTTCCGGTTGACACGGCAGCGTTGCGGAAAAATAACGAACTGCCTTATCGAGAAGATAATTGGCCGCGTCTGGGCGGGGCGCAACTATGGCAGGGACGGCGTGATGGGTGGGGCGAATCCTTATTTCGATCCGGGCTGGGCGGAGACATACCAGGCTTGCGCGGCGGACGCTGCGCGGTGGACGCAGGTTTGTGCGCAGATTGCGGCGCTGGAGGGGTTTGGCTCGCCTCGGCATCTCGCGGCGCTGGCGCAGGAGCGCGCCGCGAAGGCGCAGGCCGAGGCGGCAGCGGTCGGGCAGTTTGAGACCGTCGCGGCCTATGCGCGCTGGCGCTTTGGCGCGCTGCCCGCGGCGCGGGGGCAGGCCGGGGTGGTGCCCGATTTCGAGGGGTTTGCCAGTATTGAGGCGGTAGATGCGGCGTATCTGGCGGCCTGCCAGTATGCGGCGGAAAATCCGTTCGTGGACGAACTCTCATTACCGGTGCGACAGCCTGCCGGGCTCTTGGCGTTTGCGGCGGCAGAAGCGGTGGTGTCCTCGGCGCGGCGCTTCGAACCAGAGGCGTTGAGCGCTTATCCGACCGCGACCGGAGACGCGGCGCTTGATTGCGTAGTCAGTTTTCAGGCGTTGGACGAGACGTTTCATTTTTGCATCGCGCATCGCTGGGGGGAGCTGTCGCCGCGCTCACGCGATCAGTTTCGCCATGTCGCGACGGCCCTGACGCGTCAGGCGATTGAGTTCTCGTTGCCTGGGGCGGGGGTGATTTTTCAGCAGGGGCGACATGCGGCGCTGGAGTTTCGCGAGATGATCCGGCAGGTCAACGCGATGGCGCGGCGGTTCTATTTTTACCGGCATTTACTGCCCGGGCGGGGGCTCGGAGAGCAGTTCTGCCGGGTCGAGATGCTCTGGGACGGGGCGCGGTTTATTGATCCCGATTTCTCGAACGGGCTTTATGACGCGGTGCCGGCGGTTTTGCGCGCCGCGTCCGAGCGGTTTACGTCGCCGCCCGAAAGGCTCACCGGAGGTTAGCAGACTCTTCGCGGGCGGGGTTTTGTTTTCAGCGGGGTGTGGGCGTCGAGCATCGCCAGCAGGGCCTCGATGATCTGGCCGGGGGGCGGCGGGCAGCCGGAGATGGCGAGATCGACCGGGAGGATCGATTCGGCGCCGCCGGAGATGGCGGGGGAGCCTTTGAAAACGCCGCCATCCACCGCGCAGTCGCCCAGCGCGATGACGAACACCGGGTCGGGCATCGCGGCGCGGGCCTGGCGCACGGCTTCGGCCATGTTGCGCGCGGCGACGCCGGTGATCAACAGGATGTCCGCGTGGCGCGGACTCGCGGTAAAGCTCAGGCCGTACTGGGTCAGGTCGTAGATCAGGTTTTGCGTGGCGCGCAGTTCCAGCTCGCAGCCGTTGCAGCTTCCCGCGGCGACATGGCGGATGGCGAGGCTGCGGCCGAGTTTTTGCGCCGAGGCGGCGACGAGGCGCTGGCGCAGGGCGGCGGCGAGTTCGGGGTCGGCGCTGCGGGCCGGGGCGTGGCGGGAGACGAAATGGCGGGCCAGGGTTTTCCAGACCATCAGAGATCTACCCCCGAATAGGACGCGTTGATGGATTTATTGATAATCGGGAAATCGGCCAGAATGCTCGTCGTGGCGGCGTGTTCCAGGAGCGGCCATTGGCGGGTGCTGGGGTCGGCGATGAAAACATCCGTGATGACGCCCGCGTCCAGGCGCAGCCAGTGCCAGACCGGGCCACGGAAGCTCTCGGCAACACCCAGGCCCATGCCCGAGCCTGCGGCGGGGGCGAGGGCGATGGCGGTGTCGGGCAGGGTCGAGAGGAGGTCGCGGATCAGGCGGGTGCTTTCGGTGATTTCGGCGAGGCGGATGCGGATGCGGGCGGCGACGTCGCCTTCGCTGTCCTCGGGGACGCTGACGCCAAAATTCTCGTATGGGGCGTAGCCGGGGGTCAGGCGGGCGTCGTCGCTCGAACCGGAGGCGCGGCCGGTGAAGCCGCCGGGGGCGTAGGTTTGGGCCAGTTCGGGCGGGATCAGGCCGGTGCCGACGAGGCGGTCCTGCAGGCTGGCGTAATCCTCGAAGACGCGGATCAGGCTGGGGAGTTCGACCTCCAGCGCGGCCAGGGCGGCGAGGATGGCGTCCGCGCCGCCGGTTCGAAGGTCGCCCGCGATGCCGCCGGGGATGATGATGTCCATCATCAGGCGGTGGCCGAAGGCGAGGAGGGCGGCGGTGCAGAGGGATTCGCGGTGCCAGGAGAAGCGGGCGTCGAGGAAGGAGAAACCGGCATCGCCCGCGATTGCGCCGATGTCGCTCGTGTGGTTGGCCAGGCGTTCCAGCTCGGCCATGACGGCGCGCAGATAGAGGGCGCGGGCGGGGGGGGGCAGGCCGAGGGCAGCTTCCGCTGCGTGGGCGAAGGCGAGGCTGTGCGCCACCGTGGAATCGCCCGAGATGCGGGCGGCGAAGCGGGCGGCGAGGCGCGGGGATTTGCCGCGCATCAGGGCGAGCGTGCCTTTATGGGAGTAGCCGAGGCGGGTTTCGAGTTTGAGGACCTGTTCGCCCAGGACGGAGAAGCGGAAATGGCCGGGCTCGATGATCGCGGCGTGGATCGGGCCAACGGCGACCTGATGCACGCCCTCGGCGGTCGCGGGTTTGAACTCGGGCCAGGGGGAGCTGCCATCCGAGGCGCAGAAGTGTTCGATGGCGGGGCGGGTGTCCGATGCGCCCGTTGCGGTGACGCCGGAGGTGTCGAAGGCGAGGCGCTGGAACCAGGCGGCGGCGGGGGTGTTTAGGGCCGGGTAGGCGTTGTCGGTCAGCGGGAGGGCGACCAGCCTGCCGGGGGCGTAGAGGGCGTAGGCGTGGGTTGCGTCCGTCCACAGGGCGAGGAATTGCCCGTCTTGCGCCAGCCAGTCTTCGGCGGAGGAGCAGAGGATCATTGCAGGCCTGCCGCGATGCTGGAGAGGGAGTGGAGCAGAAGCAGGGGCATGGCGAAGGCGATCAGGAAGGCCAGGGCGAGGTGGAGTGCGGGCAGGACGAGGTCCAGCCCGGCTTTGTGCGGTTTGCTGTGCGGCGGCGGGGACGCGAAAATCAGCGGGCCGATGGTGCGGATGATGGCAATGGCGCAGAGCAGTAGGCCGAGGCCCAACGGCAGGGAGGCGAGCGGCACGCGCTGGATCGTCTGGCTGATGATCAGGAATTCGGAGACGAAGAGGCCGGAAGGCGGTAGGCCGGTCAGGGCGAAGACGCCGACGCAAAGCAGCCAGCCGAGGTATTTGTTGCTCGCTAACATGCCGCGCAGATGGGCGAAGGCGTAATTGCCCGGCGCCGCCGAGCCGCGCAGGGCGGCGGCGCGGATGAGGGCCTGGAAGAGCGCGGTTTTGATCAGCGTGTGGGTCAGCATGTGCAGCAGGCCGCCAAAAATTGCCGTGACGCCGCCGACGCCGAAGGCGAAGGCGGCGAGGCCGGAATGTTCGATCGAGGAGAAGCCGAAGAAGCGGCGCGAGTCGCGCCTGCGGGTCAGGGAGAAGGCGGTCAGCAGGAGTGAGGCGAGGCCCAGGGTGATCAGAAAAATGCCAGGCTGCATGGCGCCGCCGCCCGCGGCGAAATTGGCCTGCATCAGGTGGCGGAAACGCAGGATCGCGATCAGGGCGACGTTCAGCGTCAGGGTGCTGAGCGCGGTGGTGAGCGGGGCCGGGCCTTCGGCGTAGGCGTCCGGCAGCCAGCCATGCAGCGGCGCCAGCGCCGCCTTGGTGCCGTAGCCGAAGAGGAGAAAGACGAAGGCGAGGGTGAGGAGGGAGCCGTCGAGCTGGGGGGCGCTCTGGGTCAGGGAGAGAAAGCTCATGGCGCGCAGGCCGGGGCCAAGGGCGGGTTGCGCCGCGAGATAGACCAGCATGGTCCCGAACAAGGCGAGCGCGATGCCGACGCCGCCGAGGATGAAGTATTTCCAGGCGGCTTCGAGGGAGAGCGCGGTGCGCGAGAGGCTCACACCCAGGGTTGCCGAGATCGTCGCCCCCTCCACCGCGACCCAGAGCAGGCCGATATTGTCCGCGTACAGGCCGAGCAGCGTGCTGCCGAGGACGACCTGGCACATCGCGTGATAGACGCGCCAGCGGCGCAGGCTCAGGTGCTCGTTGCCCGCGCGCACGAAGGCGAGATTGCTGATCCCTGTCGTCAGGGCGACGAAGCTAGTCAGGACGCCGAAGATCAGGCCCAGGGAGTCAGCGTGGACCAGGCCGCTGCCCGGCGCGGTGAACGCTGCCAGGGTGAGGAGAAAGGTCGCGGCGGCGACGGCGAGATTGGCCCGGGCGCCCTGGGCGGGGCTGCCCAGCGTGCCGATCAACGGGGCGCAGAGCAGCGGCAGGATGGCGGCGGCGGCGCTGAGGTTCATCGGCCCCGCCTCTCGATTTCTTCAATCCCGGCGAGGTCCAGCGTATCGAAATGTTCGCGGATGCGCAGTAGGAAGACGCCGACAACAAGGAAGGCGAGCAGCACCAGAAGTGCTACCGAAAGCTCGGCGACGAAGGGCATCCCGGGCATGCCCGTCGCCGCCAGGACCAGGCCGTTTTCGGTCGAGAGGAAGCCGATCACATGGGCGAGGGCATTGCGGCGCGTTGTCATCACCAGGAAACCAAGCAGGACGATGGAGAGGGAGATCGCGAGGTCTTCGCGCGTCAGGGAGATGGCGTTCAGCGTTGTCGGCAGCACGACCAGCACGGCGACGCCGATCAGGAAGACGCCGAGGATCATCGAGAGGCCGATGGGCAGCGCGGTCTCGACGGCGCGGATCAGGTTGAAGCGCAGGACAATCTGGCGCAGGCCGATGGGCAGCAAGATGGCCTTGATGACCAGGGTGATCAGCCCGGTCAGGTAGAGTTGCGTGTCGTGCTGGGCGAAGCCCTGCCAGAAGGCCGCCGCCGAGAGGGTCAGGGCCTCGATCTGGTAGAGTGTGATCATCGCCGAGAGGCGGCGTTGGGAGAGCAGCGAGAAGGCGCAGACCAGCATGATCCCACCCATCAGATGTGTCAGCGGGTAGATCAGGTTCATGCGCCGATCCTGGAGGCGACAAAGAGAAAAATGCCCGCCAGGACGCCGAGCAGGACAGCGACGCCGAGGAATTCGGGCACGCGGAAGACGCGCATCTTGGCTGTGGAGATCTCAAACAGCGCCAGGGCGGATACCAGAACGCCGAGTTTCAGGAACCATAAGGCCAGACCGCCAGGCCAGGACAGAATATCCACGGCATGTGCCATGCCGAAGGGAAAGAAAACGGTGCCGATCAGGCTCATCCAGAGCAACAGGCGCAGCATCGCGGCGTATTCGAACAGCAGCAGGTAACGCCCGGAATATTCAAGCAGCAGGGCTTCATGGACCATTGAGAGTTCAAGATGGCCCGCCGGGTTGTCCACCGGGATGCGTCCGGTTTCGGTCAGGGCCACGGCGAGGAGGGCGGCGAGCGCGAAACCAAGCGAGACGGAGATGCCGATATGGCCGCCGCGGAAGGCAAGCGCGATGCCGTCGATGGTCGGGGAGTGGGCGATCAGGACGAAGCTGAGGAGAACCACGAGGAAGGCGGCTTCCGCCAGGACGCTGAACAGCACCTCGCGGGCCGCCGCAGCACCGCCGAAGGCGAAGCCGGTTTCCAGCCCCGCGAGGAGGGTTGCCGCGCGACTTAAGGCGAACAGGCCGATCAGGGTTATGAAGTCGCTGCTGTTCGCGCTCAGCATGCCCGAGGAGAAGCCGGGGACCAGCAGGGCGGCGGCGCCGAGAGGGACAAAGCAGAGGAAGGGCCAGACGGGATAGAACTCGGTAGCGGTCTCGGGGACCAACGTGGTTTTACGCAGCAGGCGGTAGAGTGTGCGGTAGGGCTGCACGACAGGCGGGCCGCGACGGCCGAGCAGCCGGGCGCGTAGCTTGCCAACCAGGCCGAAGAGCAGCGGGGCCAGGGCGAACATCAGCGCCGCGTGCAGCAAGGTGGCGAGGAGGCTGAGGAAGGTGATCACACTCAACTCCCCTGACGCAGGCCGAGGACCAGCAAGAAGACCACCAGGGCCGCGAAGACGAAGGCGAGGCGCTGGCGGATGGTGGCGCGGCGGATGTGTTCGGCGAGGCGGGTCAGGCGGAGATGCAGGCGGTAGAGCGGGGCGAAGACATAGGCCTCGGCGGGGTCGACGCCGCCACGCGCTAGCAGGCCCAGGCCGATGGCGCGGCGTACCGGATCTGCAAAGCCAGTCGCGCTCGGCTGGGTCGCGGGGTCGCCAAAGGGGAGCCAGACCGGCGGACGGCCAAAGCCGCCGCTCCAGGCCACGACCTCGCGCGTGCCGCGCACGCCCAATCGGTGCAGAAGGGCGAAGGCCACACCGCCGACGAGCAGGAAGAGCAGCGCCAAGGTCAGCGGGGCGTAGGCGAGCGGCATCGGGTCCGAGTGTGGGGAGAGTTGCTGGATGACCGGGACCAGGAAGCCCAGAATCAGGCTCGGAAACAGGGAGACGGGGACGCAAAGCACGGCGAGCAGGGCCATGCCCAAGAGGGTGGCGTGCTTCGCGTCCTCCGCCGCGGCGGCATGCAGGCTGCGCGGGCGGCCTAAAAAGCCGATGCCGATTAGGCGCAATGCTGCGCCGACGGCCAAAGCGGCACTCAGGCCCAGGCCCGCGAGCAGGGCGGTAAAGCCGATGCGCGCCAAGATGCCACCTGTGGCGGCGGCGGCGATGACGGCGTGCAGGAGCAGAAATTCCGGAGCGAAGCCAGGGCCGAGCGGGAGGGCGGCCATGCCGGAGGCTGCCACCAGCATCAGCGCGCCAAGGCGAGGCATGCCGCGGATCAGCCCGCCCAGCCAGTCCAGCGAGGTTGTGCCCGTAGCGGATTTCACCGCGCCCGCGCCGAGGAAGAGCATGGGTTTGAACAGGCCATGCGCCACCGCGCAGAGCAACGCGCCTTGCAGCGCCAGGGCGGCGAGTGCTGGGTCGTTCATCGCCTTGGCGCGCAGCGCGATGCCAAGGCCGATGGTGATCAGCCCAACATGCTCGACCGTTGAGCAGGCGAGCAGGGTTTTCATCTCGACTTCGAGCATCGCCCGCAACGCGCCGAGCAGCACCGAAGCCGCACCGGCGGCGATTAGCAGCGCGCCCCACCAGGGCTGCGCCGCGGCCCCGAAAACAACGAAGGCATAGCGGATCAAAATATAAAGCGCGACCTTGACCATGCCGCCAGACATCAGCGCCGAGACGCCAGCCGGCGGGGCCGGATGGGCGCGCGGGAGCCAGATATGCAGTGGGGCGAGGCCCGCCTTGGCCCCAGCGCCTAGGAAAATCAGCAGGAAGGCGAGCGAACTGGCGGGGAGAAACACCGCCGGGATCAGGCAGGCGGCAGAGATCATCGCGATTCCGGCGTAAAGGGGGGCGGGTTTTTCATCGCCGCGCAAAACCAGCAGCCAGGAGGCGGCGCTCATCAGTTCGAAGCCTAGGATCAGGGTGAAGGCGTCTCCTGCCAATACCGCCAGCACCATGCCTAAGACAAAAAACCAGAAGGTAAGGGAACGGAACATGCCGCCCAGGGCGCTCGCCATGATCTGCGGCGCCAGAATACAAAGAAATAACGCCGAAAGCGCGTCAACGTGCAGATGTATCCCCTGCCCCGGTAAACCGAACATCAACGCGAAAGAATCACCCACGGGAGGCACGATAGCAAACACGCCGCCGCGCCGGAAGCCAGGAAACCTGCGGCGGGTCTCGCCGCCGCAGGTTTATGGTCTTAGACCAGCAAGGAAGCGACGGCTTCTTGTTCCTCGGTCAGTTCCTTCAGCGTGAAGGCGATGCGTTCCTTAGAGAAATCGTCGATCGGGAGACCCTTGACGCGGTGGATCTCGCCGTTTTCGCAGATCACCGGCACGCCGAACATCACGTCTTCGGGGATGCCGTAATCGCCGTCCGAGGGCAGGCCCATCGAGACCCATTTGCCATTGCTGCCCAGGACCCAGTCATGCACGTGGTCGATGGCGGCGTTGGCGGCGGAGGCGGCGGAGGAGAGGCCGCGGGCTTCGATGATCGCAGCCCCGCGCTTGCCGACGGCGGCGAGGTAGGTGTCGCGGTACCAGGTTTCGTCGTTGATCATCGCGGGCAAGGACGCGCCCTTGACAGTGGCGAAGCGGTAATCGGCGTACATAGTCGGCGAATGGTTGCCCCAGACGGCGACTTTTTCCACGTCCGCGACGGCAACGCCGGCTTTTTCGGCCAGCATCGAGGTGGCGCGGTTATGGTCGAGGCGCAGCATCGCGGTGAAGGCGCTCTTGGGCAGGTCGGGCGCGGATTTCATCGCGATATAGGCGTTGGTGTTGGCCGGGTTGCCGACGACCAGAACCTTGACGGTGCGCTTGGCGACGTCGTTCAGCGCCTTGCCCTGAACCTTGAAGATCTCGGCGTTGGCGGCGAGCAGGTCGCGGCGTTCCATACCCGGGCCGCGCGGGCGCGAGCCGACCAGGATGGCGATGTCGATATCCTTGAAGGCAACCAGCGGGTCATCGGTCGGGACGACACCGGCCAGCAGCGGGAAGGCGCAGTCGTTGAGTTCCATGATCACGCCATTCAGCGCCTTCTGGGCGACGGGGAGATCCAGAAGGTGGAGGATGATCGGCTGGTCTTTGCCGAGAAGGTCGCCATTGGCGATACGGAAGAGGAGAGCATAACCGATCTGACCGGCGGCACCGGTGACTGCGACGCGCATGGGGGTTTTCATGTCTTTTGGCTCCATATGGTGTGCCCGCCCCCCTTAATCCCTCCCCCGCCCAGTCTCAAGCCCCGGCCGGCCGAGGGCAGGGGTCAGCCCACGACAAGGCGGATCGGGCTTGGGGCATCTACCACCGAGCGCGGGGTGGCCATCAGGGCGTCGCCGTCGGACTGGGTCAGGATCGGGGCATTGGCGTCGCTGAACTCGATGCAGGAGGCCGCCACCACGCGCACGCCGGGGCAGCGCGGCAGCAGGCCGAGCGGCAGGGAGGCGCCTGTGAGCAGGGCGGGCAGCGTGCCGGGGTGTTCGAACAAGGCGACCTGGAAGCCGGGGGCGGTGGGTTTTGCATTCGGGGCGAGCAGATAGGGGCCGCCGTAGAGACGGCCCTTACTCACCACCACGCTCGCCGCCTCGAAGGCTTTTCCGTCGATACGCAGGCGCACCGGCGGGAAGCCGTAGGCCAGCGACTCCCAGAGCGATTGCCAGACATAGGCGCCACGGCCGATCAGGCGCTTCAGCGTTGGGCGCAGGCCGTGGACCACGGCGCCGTCGAAGCCCAGGCCGACCATCTGGACGAAGAGATGCTCACATTCGGAGAAGCGCGCCAGTCCGGGCCAGAGCAGGCAGGTGCGACGGAAGGCAAGGGCGTTGGCGATGGCGCGCGGGGTGGTCGGCAGGCGGTATTCCTTCGCCAGGACGTTCGCGGTGCCGAGCGGGATGATGCCCAGCGCCGTGTCCCCGCCGAGCAGGCCGCCCGCGACCTCGGCGATCGTGCCGTCGCCGCCCGCCGCCACCACCATCGCACGCCCCTCCAGCGCGGCGTTGCGGGCAAGCTCCGTGGCGTGGCCCGCGTGCTGGGTTTCTGCCACCTCCACCATGACGCCGTTTTCCACCAGCAGGTCCAACATCCGCCACAGCGACGCCGCCCGCCTGCGCCCCGCGATAGGATTGAAAATGACCAACATTCACCAACGCTCCGGCACTCTGGCGTAAACACTCTTCATGGACCTCTTCTGTTGCGCGTTAATGGCAGAAAAATGACCAGGGCGTGACATTGTCATATTGAAAAATCGCTGGCTGCGTCATGGAATCTTCACTGTTCCCGGCGCGCAGGTCCGGCCTATTGGCTGGCTCATGAACGCACACACGC
>DAOMCN010000007.1:0-22279 GCA_035427885.1 Acidocella sp.
CGGTCAGCAAGAAATCGCTGATCTGCTCGGCAACCTGCAGCGCCACGTTCTCCTGCGCCTCGTTCGTCGCGGCACCCAAATGCGGGGTGCAGACCACATTTTCCAGTTCGAAGAGCGGGCTGGATGTCGCCGGTTCGTGCTCAAACACGTCGAGCGCCGCGCCGCCGATATGGCCCGATTTCAGGCCATCATAGAGAGCCGCTTCATCGACCAGACCGCCACGCGCACAGTTGATAATGCGCACGCCCTTCTTGGTCTTGGCCAGCGCCTCGCGGGACAGAATATTGCGCGTGGCGTCGGTCAGCGGAGTGTGGATGGTGATGAAATCCGCCTTGGCCAGCAAGGTGTCCAAATCCACCTTCTCGACGCCGAGTTGCACGGCGCGCGCCTCGGTCAGGAACGGATCGAATGCCAGCACTTTCATCTTCAGGCCGACAGCGCGATCGGCGACGATCGAACCAATATTGCCGCAGCCGATCAGGCCAAGGGATTTGGCGGTCAGTTCCACACCCATGAAGCGGTTTTTCTCCCACTTGCCCGCCTTGGTGGAGACCGTCGCCTCCGGCAACTGGCGGGCGAGGGCGAACATCATGGCGATGGCATGCTCGGCGGTGGTGATGGCGTTGCCGAAGGGCGTGTTCATGACCACTACGCCCTTCGAGGTCGCGGATTTCACATCCACATTGTCCACGCCAATCCCGGCGCGGCCCACAACCTTGAGGTTCGTCGCCGCTTCCAGAACTTCCTTGGTTACCTTAGTGGCGGAGCGGATGGCGAGGCCGTCGTACTCGCCGATAATGGCGCGCAGCTCGGCCGGGGCGAGACCCGTCTTAACGTCAACGTCGATGCCGCGCTCTTTGAAAATCGCAATCGCGGCCGGCGACAGTTTGTCGCTGATTAAAACTTTAGGCATGGGTTCGGTTCCTTTAAAATTCAGCCGCGACGGTATCGATCGCGTAATCGATCCAGGGAAGCAGCGCGGAAATATTGGCGGTCTCGACGGTAGCGCCGCCCCAGATGCGCAGGCCTGGCGGGGCGTCGCGATACGCACCAGCGTCGAGCGCAACTTTCTCTTTCTCCAGCAACGCGGCCACGGCCTTGGCGGCTTTGGCCTGCGCCTCGGCGTCCAGGGCCACGAACCAGGGAGCTACGATGGCGAGGCAGATCGAGGTGCAGGAACGGGTTTCCGGCTTCTCGGCCAGGAATTTGACCCGTGCATTGCCCTCGGCCCAGCCTGCAATCGCGGCGAGGTTAGCTTCGGAACGGGCGATCAACCCAGGCAGACCGCCAATACTCTGCGCCCAGCGCAGGCCGTCCAGCGCGTCTTCGACGCAGAGCATGGAGGGCGTGTTGATCGTCTCGCCGACAAAAATACCCTCGGAGAGCTTGCCGCCGGAGGTGAGGCGGAAAATCTTCGGCAGAGGCCAGGCGGGCTTGTAGGTCAGCAGACGTTCCACCGCGCGCGGGGAGAGTGCCAACATGCCGTGGCCTCCCTCGCCGCCCAGAACCTTCTGCCAGGACCAGGTCACGACATCGAGCTTGGCCCAGGGCAGGTCCATCGCGAAAGCGGCAGAGGTGGAGTCGGCAATCACCAAACCCTCGCGGTTGTCGGGAATGAAATCCCCGTTGGGGAAGCGCACGCCGGAAGTCGTGCCGTTCCAGGCGAGGACAACGTCATGCGAAAAATCAATAGCGGCGATATCCGGGAGCTGGCCATACGGTGCTTTCAACACGCGGGCATCCGGCAGCTTGAGCTGCTTGAGTACATCGGTCGCCCAGGCTTCGGAGAAGCTCTCATGCGCCAGAACATCGACGGGGCGCGCGCCCAGCATCGACCACAGCGCCATCTCAACCGCGCCGGTATCGGACGCGGGCACAATGCCTAAGCGCCAATCTTCTGGCATGCCCAGGATCTGCTTGGAGAGGGTAATGACCTCGGCGAGCTTGGCTTTTGGCCCCTTGGCGCGATGGCTGCGGCCCAAGGGCGCATCCTTCAACACATCCAAGGTGAAACCAGGACGCTTTACGCAAGGACCAGATGAGAAATTGGGATTTTGGGGGCGAAGCACCGGCTTCGCGGTGGCGAGGACATCAGCCATACGTAACTCTCCCTTACAGAAGAAAAGCGCCCCATTGGGGGGGCGTGACCCGGCCGAGCCTCTAGCGCGATTCCATATGTGCCGCAATAGCCATCCGCAACAATCCGTGGCAGGTTCTCGCACATGACAGACCTCGACAACATCGACCGCGCCATCCTGCGCCTCATCGCCGCCGATGCCTCGCTCTCGCTTAACGATATCGCCGATAAGGTGGGCCTCACCGCCACGCCCTGCTGGAAACGCATCAAACGCATGGAAGAAACCGGCGTCATCAAAGCCCGCATCGCGGTGCTCGACGCCGATAAACTCGGCCTGCCCGTCTCCGTATTTGTCTCCGTCGAAACCGCCGACCACTCCGCCGAATGGCTCGCAAACTTCGCCAAAACCGTCGCCACAACACCCGAGATCGTCGGCGCATGGCGCATGAGCGGCGACGTGGACTACCTCCTCCACGTCATCGTCCCCGATATCGCCGCCT
Organism: Acidocella sp.; assembly: GCA_035427885.1. Lineage (GTDB taxonomy): Bacteria > Pseudomonadota > Alphaproteobacteria > Acetobacterales > Acetobacteraceae > Acidocella. The sequence goes on from DAOMCN010000007.1 coordinate 2,578, forward strand.
ATGACGCCTTCTACCGTAAACTCATCGCCGATGTCCCGCTGCGCAACGTCTCCTCACGCTTCGCCATGGAACGCATGAAAGACGGCACCCTGCCCATCTGACGGCCCATCGGGTGAAGAAGTAAGTAAGGCCAGGGGCGCTGCCCCTTTCCCCCGCTAAGGGCGATGCCCGTAGAACCTCATAGTTTAAGGATCATGGGTGGGGAAATAAGGCAGCGCTCCTGGCCTTGCCTTACTTCCCCACCCGATGTGTCGCCAGACGGCTGGCTCTGAGGATCGCGCGGAGGTCGGCTAGAGCGATGTCGAAGGTGGCGTTTTCGATGAGGTAGTCGAATTCGTGGGCGTGGGCGAGTTCGTTTTCGGCTTCGGCCATACGTCGGGTGATTTGCTCGGGTGCGTCGCCGCGGTTGATGAGGCGTTGGTGGAGGGCTTTGAGGGAGGGAGGTTTGATGAAGACGCCGACGACGTCGTGCGGCATTGCGGACTGGAGTTGGCGGAAGCCTTGCCAGTCGATATCGAAGAGGATGTCGCGGGAGTCGGCGAGGGCTTGTTCGATCTGGTCGCGGGGCGTGCCGTAGGAGCGGCCGAAGACATGGGCATGTTCGAGGAGTTGGTTGGCGCTCACCATCTCATCGAATTCGGGTTGGGTGATGAAGTGGTAGTGTTCGCCATCGATCTCTCCGGTGCGCGGACTGCGGGTGGTGACGCTGATGGAGAGCGATAGGTTCGCGTCTTCGGCCAGTAGCGCGCGAGAGAGCGTGGTTTTCCCGGCGCCCGAAGGGGCGGCGAAGACCAGGCAGAGGCCGCGCCGCTTACTCAATGTTTTGCACCTGCTCGCGCAGTTGCTCGATGGCGGCTTTGAGCGAGAGACCGATAGTGGTGAGCGGCAGCGAGACGGATTTGCTGCACAGCGTGTTCGCCTCGCGGTTGAATTCCTGCATCAGGAAGTCGAGCTTGCGGCCTACGCCGGAGGCATCCGCGAGAAGGGTGCGGGCGGCGGCGATATGGGCGTGCAGCCGGTCGAGTTCTTCGCGCACGTCCGATTTGGTCGCCAACAGGGCGATTTCCTGAGCGATTCTGTCCTCCGGCAATGCAGGCGTGGCACTCAGGATTTCTGCGAGTTGGGCGGTGAGCCGGGTTTTGTGCAGCATCGGCTGGAGGGCGGCCTCAACGGAGGCTGCTTCCACCAGGGCGGAGACTTCGGCGAGCAGTGCTGAGACAATGGCTTCGAGGCGCGCCCCCTCCCCTGCTCTGGCTTCGACCAGGCCTTGGAGCGCTGCGACGAAGCCTGCCTGCACGGCTTGCGCCAGTGCGGCTTTGTCTTCTTCCGAGTCATCCTGGACCGAGGCAGGGCGCAAGATACCGGGTAGGCCCAGCAGCAGTTCCGCGCGCGGCGGCAGGGCGCCGGGGATGTTGTCCGCAAGGTCAATCGCGAGGTCTTTGATGCGCTCCAGCGCCGCGAGATCCGGGGTCAGGCCCGAGGCGACATCGCGCTTGAGAGTCAGCGTGCCCGAGACATTGCCGCGCTTGAGGCGTTTTGTGGTAAGGTCGCGCAGCGGAAATTCCAGCGCGTCCAATCCGCCGGATAGGCGAAGTTTGATGTCCAGGCCACGGCCATTAACGCTGCGCAGCTCCCAGATCCAGGAGACGGCACCGATCTCCCCCTGGGCACGGGCGAAGCCTGTCATGGAAGCTAATATTGATTTCTCGTTCATGGGCTGGCCTATTAGCAGGCCGCTGTTAGACTGCCCATATGCGCGACCAAAACATTGCAATTACCGGCGCCTCCAGCGGACTGGGGCGAGCTTTGGCTCTGGCCACGGCCGGGCCGGGGGTGATGTTGCATCTGGCCGGGCGGGATGCGCCGCGCCTCGGCGAGACGGCGCAGGCCTGCCGCGCTAAGGGGGCGCAGGTGACCGAGGCGATCATGGATGTGACCGACGCCCCGGCGATGGAAGCCTGGCTGCGCAGTTGCGCCGGGCTGGAGTTGGTGATTGCCAACGCCGGGGTTTCGGCGGGGCCGGGCAAGGGCAATCTGGAGCGCGTGACGCAGGTGCGCCGGGTGTTCTCGACCAATCTGGACGGCGTACTCAATACCGTTCTGCCCGCGATGGAACTGAGGGTGCCGCGCATTGCCATCATCAGCTCGATCGCCGGATTGGTCGCGCTGCCGACATCGCCCGCCTATTCGGCCAGCAAGGCGGCGCTGGATTTTTGGGTCCGCGCCGCCACGCCCGGCGCCGCGCGCGAGGGGGTTGCGCTGACCCTGGTGCGCCCCGGCTTTATCCGCACGCCGCTGACCACGCAGAACCCTTATACCATGCCGGGGCTGATGGACGCGGACAAGGCGGCGCAGATTATTCTAGCCGGAATCGCGCGGGGGCAGCGGATCATCACCTTCCCGTGGTGGCTGGCGTCCTGTGCGCGGCTGGCAAATCTGCTGCCCGCCTCGGTGTTTGGCCGCGTTCCGGGGAAACCCGAGGCAGGCTGAACGGTTCACAGCGCGCGCAATTCGTCTTAAAACCATCAATATAACCAACCATAATAATAAGCAGGGGAGACCGCCAAATGCTTAATCAGCCAAACGCCATCTTCGAGATCGATCTCGACAAGAACCCGGCCAATTATGTCCCGCTCTCGCCGCTGAGCTTCCTGCGCCGGGCGGAGCGCGTGTTCCCCCACAAGCTCGCGGTGACGCATCACGACCGCGGCTACACCTACGCGCAGTTCACCACCCGCATCCGCAAATTCGCCACCGCGATTCAGGCGTCGGGCGTGCGCCCTGGTGAGTGTGTCGCCGTACTCTCGCCCAACGGCCCGGTACCGCTGGAGGCGCATTACGCCGTACCGCTGGCGGGCGCGGTGCTGGGGATGATCAACACGCTGCTGGACCCGGCGGCGATTGCGTTCATCCTCGAACATGCCGAGGCCAAGTTGTTCCTCGTGGATCGCGAATGGGCGCCCAAGGCGCGCACGGCACTGGAGCTGCTGAACCATAAAATCCCGGTGGTGGAAATCGCCGACGAGGCCGCGCCCAAGGGGTTGACGCTGGACGCGCCGGAATACGAGGACTGGATCGCCCCGCACGCGCCGATCGAGTGGCGTTTGCCGGAGGACGAATGGAAGGCGATCGCGGTCAACTACACCTCTGGCACGACGGGCAATCCGAAGGGCGTCGTGTACAGCCATCGCGGCGCGTATCTCGGCGCGCTCGGCATCGCGCTCACCGTCAACATGACGCAGGACAGCAAATATCTGTGGACGCTGCCGATGTTCCACTGCTCGGGCTGGACCTTCACCTGGGCGGTGACCGCGCTGGGCGGCACCCATGTCTGCCTGCGCAAGGTCGAAGCCGGGGCGATTTTCGAGCATATCGTGCGCCACGGCGTGACCCATATGTGCGGCGCGCCGATTGTGCTGAGCATGTTGATCAACGCGCCAGCACATCTGCGCAAGCCGCTGCCGCATAAGGTTGTGGTCGCGACAGCAGGGGCCGCGCCGCCGAGCACTGTCATCGAGGGGACCGAGCGGCTCGGCTTCCATGTGCAGCATGTGTACGGGCTGACAGAGGTTTACGGTCCCTCGGCGGCGTGCGAGATCCAGCCGGAATGGCCGGGGCTCGACATTTCCGAGCGCGCGCGGCTGATGGCGCGCCAGGGCGTACCCACGATCACCCAGGAAGACCTCACCATCCTCGACCCGCAAGGCATGCCGGTGCCCCATGACGGCACAACCATCGGCGAGCTGGCGTTCAGGGGGAATGTCGTGATGAAGGGATATCTCAAAAACCCGAAGGCAACGGCGGAGTCCTTCAAGAATGGCTGGTTCCTGACCGGCGACCTTGGCGTGGTCCACACGGACGGCTACGTCCAGATCAAGGACCGCTCGAAGGACATCATTATCTCCGGCGGCGAGAACATTTCCTCGCTAGAAGTGGAGGATGTGCTCTACCGCCACCCGGCCGTGCGCGAGGCAGCCGTGATCGCCGTGCCAGATGAGAAATGGGGGGAGATTCCACTGGCCGTGCTGACCCTAAAGGACGGGGCACAAGTGACCGAGGCGGAGCTGACGGCGTTCTGCCGCGAGTATCTCGCAGGGTTCAAAGTGCCCAAGAAATACGTATTCGGCGAATTGCCAAAAACCTCGACGGGTAAGATTCAGAAACACATCCTGCGCAAGCAGGCGCTGGAGGGCTGAGCGCGAAGGCGGCGCGGCCGGTTGCCAAATGAAATCGGAACGTGCATTCCGCTCCGCAACACTGGCAACATTCGTACCGATCAACGCGTCGCGAAAGAAGAACAATGGCATCTGATACCCCGATGGTCCCCCCCCTGCCGACAGCTGAAACATCTGTCGTCGCGACCTCGGTAAAACCGCCAACGGCACCCGATACACAAGCGGCGCAAAATCCGCCGCTCATGGGCCTGCTTCAACTCTCTCTGCTGGCGATGGCGATCGGCATCATCACCGGCCTTGGCGCCGTCGTCTTCCGGGCGCTAATCGGGCTTGTCCATAATGTGATGTTTTTGGGCAAGCTCAGCTTTGCCTATAACTCCAGCGTGTTCACGCCGGCCAGCCCTTGGGGGATCTTTGTCATCCTCGTGCCAGTGGTCGGCGGCATCGGGGTGACCTGGATCGTCTCGAACTTCGCGCCCGAGGCCAAGGGGCATGGCGTTCCGGAGGTCATGGACGCGATCTATTATAAGCGTGGCGTTATCCGCCCGGTGGTGGCGGTGGTGAAATCCATCGCCTCGGCGCTGGCAATCGGCAGCGGCGCCGCCGTCGGGCGCGAGGGGCCGATCATCCAGATTGGCGCAGCCCTTGGCTCGACGCTCGGACAGGTGATCCGCATGACGGCGGGACAGCGCATTACGCTCGTCGCCGCCGGGGCCGGCGCCGGGATTGCCGCCACGTTCAACACGCCGATTGGCGGCGTGCTCTTCGCCACCGAATTAATGCTGCCCGAGGTAAGCGTGAACACCTTCCTGCCCGTCGCCCTGGCGACAGGAACGGCGACCTTTATCGGCCGGCTTTTTTTCGGCTCCGAGCCCGCGTTCAGCGTGCCGATTAACCTTGCCGCAATTCCCAACAGCCCGAGCAGCGTTGTCACCCTTGCGCTTTACGCCCTACTGGGCGCGATTGTCGGCGTCGGCGCAGCTGGTTTCGTGCGCACCCTGCATTGGATCGAGGACGGCTTCGACCTGATCAAGGGCCGCTACCGCCGCCACATGCTAGGAATGCTGATCGTCGGCATCATGATGTATCTGCTGCAGATCATCCGGGGGCATTATTTCATTGAGGGCGTGGGCTACGCCACCATCCAGAGCACCCTGCAGACGCAAATCCTGGGCGCTGGTTTTCTGCTCCTGCTGGCCGTGACGAAGCTGCTGGCGACATCGATCAGCCTGGGCTCCGGTTCCTCCGGCGGCATCTTTTCGCCCTCGCTGTTCATGGGGGCAACACTTGGCGCTTCCTTCGCCGCGCTGATCGCGTCCTTCTTCCCCGGCGCGCCGGTGAGCCTGTCCGCTTTTGCTATGGTCGGCATGGGCGCAATGGTTGGCAGCGGCACCGGCGCCGCGATGACCGCCGTAGCTATGATTTTCGAGATGACGCGCGATTATAACATCGTGCTGCCTATGATCCTGGCCGTGGCCGTGGCGCTCGGCGTGCGGCGGCTCCTCTCGCATGAAAACATGTACACCATGAAGCTGGTGCGCCGCGGCCATCCGATCCCCAAGGCGCTGCACGCGAACATGTTCCTGGTGGAGAGCGCGCGCGACATCATGGAGCGCGACGTGCTGGTGCTCGATGAGAACACCTTGTTCACCTCCTTCCTCGGCATGGCCGCGGCGCATGGCGGGCTGCGCCATGTCGTGGTGACCAGGGCGGGCAAGATTATCGGCGGGTTGCGGGTCAATGTCAGCCTGCGCCGCGCCATCGCCGCGGCAGATGACGTGCGGCTCGGCGATCTGGTGGCGCCGAATTTCATCCTGATCCGCGCCGGTGACGCCGCCTTCGACGTCATCAAGGAAATGACGCGCCAGAGCGCCGCCATTGCCATCGTGACCGCCCATATGGTGGGCGAGCCCGACAAGGTCGTTGGCGTCATCACCAAGGAGCAGATTGCCGACACCGTGTCGCGCAGCGTGCAGCTCTATCCGGGATAAGCTCCAACAAACCGCGCGGCACCTCTGAAAAGGAGGCCGCGCGGGTACCCCGGATTATCGCCAGATCAGATTATCGAGCTTTTCGTCGTCGATCCCGTAGGGTTCAAGATGGGCGGTGACTTCGACAGTTCCGGGCAGCAATTCCCGGACCGCGGCCTCCGTCGCATCGCCGATGGCGTGGCCACGCTCAACGCTGAGGCGACCATCAACCTCAAGATGGTATTCGATGAACACCCAGTCCCCGGAGGAGCGGGTGCGCAGGTCATGCACGCCCGATGCTCCGGCGCAGGCGAGAACGGCGGATTTGATCCCCGCGCGCGCCGCCTCGGGCAGTTCCTGATCCAGCAGCTGTACCAGCGCCGTCCTAGCGATGGCGCGCGCGTTCCACAGCATGTACCCCGCGATGAGCAGAGCAAAAACCGGATCGGCGCGGGTCCAGCCGGTGGCTTTGGTGATCCCCAGCGCCGCCAGTACGGCGAGGTTGACCGCGATATCTGTAAGATAATGCACCCGATCGGCGGCAATCGCCGTCGAGTTGGTTTTACCCAATACCCAGGTCTGGAGGAGCACCAGACTCAGCGCCGCAATTAGGCTGAGGGTAATGACCAACAAGCCGACATTGATCGCAGCGAGGCGCTGCGGGAAGGCCAGGCGTTGTAAGGACTGCACCGCCAGCACCAACGCCGCACCGGCGAGGAACATCGCCTGGGTGAACGCCGCGACCGCCTCGCCCTTGCTGTGGCCGAAGCGGTGGTCATGGTCGGGCGGGCGGGCGGAATAGCGGATGCCTAAATATGTCACGAAACTTGCCCCGGTATCGACCAGCGCATCCACCGCAGAGGTCAGCAGCGCCACCGAACCGGTCGCGAAATAGGCCAGGAGCTTGAGCGCGACCAAGGCGATGGCGGCAACCACGCTCATTGTACTTGCCAGCCTGCGGAGCGCCACGCCGTTTTGGATTTCCTGGGAGGTTGTTTGCTGCATGATAAATTATATTATCACGCTTCGCCCCTTGAGAAAGGGCACGCGCTTTACAGCCCCCCGCGCGCCGTTCCACAACAGCGCGGGTTCCCCTCAAGACTTTCAGGAGTAGGCATGCGCGTTCTGGTTACCGGCCATCAGGGCTATATCGGCGGCGTCATGGTCCCGCTGCTGGTGCAGGCGGGCATCGAGGTCTCGGGGCTGGACAGCGATCTCTACGCGGGCTGCACCTATCCGGGCACCGAACCTCCTTTGGCCGTGCCGACTCTGGCCAAGGACGTGCGCGATGTCACGGTGGAGGAGCTGCGCGGGTTCGACGCCATCATCCACCTTGCCGCCCTCTCGAACGACCCGGTCAGCGACCTCAACCCCGAGATGACCTACGCCATCAACCACCGGGGCAGCGTGCGTCTGGCGGAACTGGCCAAACGGGCGGGGGTGAAAAAATTTCTCCTTGCCTCGTCGTGCAGCAATTACGGCGCGGCGGGGACGGGGATGATGATTGAGGCCAGCCCGCTCAACCCGGTGACCGCCTATGGCCGCTCCAAGGCACTCTCCGAACAGGACATTGTCGCACTGGCTGATGACCGCTTCTGCCCGGCATTTCTGCGCCCGGCGACGGCCTACGGCGTCTCGCCGCGTTTGCGTCTCGATATCGTGCTGAACAACCTCGTCGCCTGCGCGGTCACCTCCGGGCTGATCGTGCTGCAATCGGACGGCACGCCATGGCGGCCCATTGTCCATATCGAGGACATCAGCCGCGCCTTCCTCGCCGCACTCCGCGCCGATCCGGCAAAGATCTCGGGGCAGGCGTTCAATGTCGGACGTTCGGACCAGAACTACCGGGTGATCGAAATCGCCGAGGCAGTAGCGCAGACTGTGCCAGGATGCCGCATCGAGATCGCCTCGGGCGCCGGGCCGGATACGCGCTCCTACCGGGTGAATTTCGATAAGATCGCCAACACCCTACCGGATTTTGCACCGCAATGGGATGTGCTGAAAGGCGCGCGCGAACTGTATGAGTCGTTCATAGCCGCCGGGCTGACGGCAGCGAATTTCAGCGGCACGCGCTATAAGCGGACGGGCTGGATCAAGGCGCTGCTGGCGAGCGGGGCGCTTGATGAGACGCTGAAGTGGAAGTGAAGCTCTTCTTTTTGTGAACAAAAAGAGGAGGAAAAACTTTATAAATTAGGGGCATGGGCGTTGGCTGGGCCGCAGCCCAAGCCCCAAAGCAGGAAAAGTTTTTTGGTTCTTTCTTACAAAAAAGCCCCCCTTAAACCCCTCTGAAAAACGACTCAAAACTATCCAGCACATACCCAATCTGTGCCTCGCCCAGCGCCGGATAGACGCCGATCCAGAAGGTTGAGGTCATCACTAGATTGGCGTTCGGCGTCTCGCCAAAAACACGGAAATTGCGTCCGGCCATATAGGGCTGGTGGATGAGGTTGCCGCCAAAGAGATAGCGCGTGGCGATGCGCGCGCGGTGCAGATGGGCGACCAGCGCGTCGCGGGTTAAGGGCGCGTTCGGGCGGACGGTCAGCGGAAAGCCGAACCAGGAGGGGTCGGATTTCGCCGTCGCCTCGGGCATGACCAAAAACTCTGACCAGCGTTCCATCCCAGCGCGCAGGGCTGAGAAATTCTCCTTGCGGGTGGCGATGAACCCTTCCAGTCGGTCAAGTTGGGCGAGGCCGATGGCGGCCTGCATGTCGGTCATTTTCAGGTTATAGCCGAGGTTGCTGTAGGTGAATTTGTGGTCGTACCCGATGGGCAGGCCGCCCAGCTTCCAGCCAAAGCGCTGCTTGCACGTGTTATCATGCCCGGGCGGGCACCAACAATCGCGGCCCCAGTCGCGGATCGACTCCAGGATGCGTTTGAACTGGCTGCTCTTGGTGAACACCGCCCCGCCCTCGCCGGTGGTGATGTGGTGCGCCGGGTAGAAGCTCAACGTGGCGACATCGCCAAAACTGCCGACCGGCGCGCCGTCATAAGTGGAGCCCAGCGCGTCGCAGCAATCCTCGATCACGCGCAGCTTGTGCTTGCGCGCAACAGCCATGACCGTATCGAGGTCGAACGGATTACCTAGAGTGTGCGCGATGACGATGGCGCGGGTGCGCGGCGTAATCGCGGCTTCAATCAGCTCGGCGCGGATGTTGTAGGTCGGAAGCTCAACATCGACGAAAACCGGCACCAGCCCGGTTTGCAACAGCGGGTTAACGGTGGTGGGAAACCCCGTGGCGCAGGTGATCACCTCATCGCCTGGTTGCAGCGCGTCCGCGCCCAGCATCGGACTGGTCAGTGCCGCGATGGCGACAAGATTGGCCGACGAACCGGAATTGGCGGTCAGCACGTAGCGGGTGCCTAGAAACTTCGCCAGCCCGGCCTCGAAAGCATCGTTGAAGCGCCCGGTGGTGAGCCAAAACTCCAGCGCGGAATCGACCAGGGAGACCATCTCCTCCGCGCCGTAAACCTTGCCGTTGACCGGCACGGACGAGATCTGAGGATCGAAGGCTCTGGGTGCGTGGGCCAGTTCAGCGTAACGTTCTACCAGACGGAAAATCTCGGCCCGCACAAGGGCGGCTTCGGTCTGGTTATCTGGCGCGTCGTTCATGCAGGCTGGCTCCGGGAGGCGGGAATACCTCTCTTGTTAGGACACGCCCCCGGCAGGGTCAAAACCCCACGCGCTCTTTCTCGATCACATAGGGGCGTTTCTGGACATGGGTGTGGATCGCGCCGACATACTCGCCGATAATGCCGAGCGAAACGAGTTGCACCGAGCCGAGAAAGAACAGGCCGATGACCAGCGGGGCGATGCCAAGGCTGAAATTCGACCAGAAGATCAGCTTATAGACGAAATAGCCCAGGCCCGAGAGCAGCGAGAGGCTGGCAGTCAGGAAGCCCAGCGCCGTGACCAGCCGCAGCGGCACTTTGGAGAGGTTGATAATCCCCAGCATCGCCATGTCGTAGAGGGAATAGAAATTATTCTTGGTGATGCCTCGCCTGCGCACTGGCTGGTCGTAGGGCATGAGACAAATATCCAGCCCGATTTCCGCGACGATGCCGCGAAAATACGGATACGGATCATCGAAGCGGCGCACCGCCTCGACTACCCTGCGGTCGTAGAGGCCAAAGCCAGTGAAGTTCTGGATCGTGGTGATCGAGGAGAGCCGCTCCACCAGCGCGTAGTAAGATTTACGGAGCCAGAACATTAGCGGGTCCTCTTGCGAGGAACGCTTGGTGCACACCACCATCGCGTAGCCTTCCTGCCATTTGGCGACCATCTGCGGGATCATCTCCGGCGGGTCCTGCAAATCGGCGACAATACTGATCACCGCCTCGCCGCTGGCCTCCAGGAAGGCGTGCATCGGCGAGCGGATATGGCCGAAATTGCGCGCATTGACGATGATTTTAACATTCGCATCCGCCGCCGCGATCTGTTTTAGAACCGAAACTGTCTGGTCGGGCGAGGCGTTGTCGATGAAGATATGCTCATAGGTGCAGTCGGGGATCGACTCCATCGCGGTGCGAACGCGAAGATATAACTCCTCCACATTAGCTTCTTCATTATAACACGGGGTGATGACGCTTAATTTCGGCATGGGACGGAATCCTGGAATCTGGCCCCATTGTGCGGAGCTTAGGGCGAAACGTCCAGCGGTGCGGGCCAAGCTGCCCCACCCAAAAACGACAATAAAGTTGCACTATTTCAACCATGCCGGAAGATGGATATGCTTGGGCCAACGCCGTCTGGGACATCGCATCGCGGTTTCTCTGAAAACAGAAGCGGTCTTACTTAAGGGAGCCAAGATGACCCAAGCCTATCACGACAGCACCCCTGCCTATCCGCCGCCCGGAACACATTTCTCCCTTCGCCGCGACTGGTCATTTTCCGCCATTGCCGCCGGTTTCCTCGCCGCGCTGATCGCCTATTGCGGGCCGCTGGTGATTTTCTTCCAGGCCGCCAAGGCCGCTGACCTGTCCAATACGATGATGACCTCGTGGGTCTGGGGCATCTCCATCGGCGCCGGGATTTCAGCCATTGTACTGAGCTGGAAGCTGAAAGTCCCCGTGGTGGCCGCCTGGTCCGTGCCGGGGACGGCGTTGCTGGTGACCCTTTTTCCCGCCCTCTCGCTCAACCAGATGGCGGGCGCCTATATCACCGCCGCCGCCATCATGTTCCTGATCGGCATTTCCGGCTCGTTCGATCGAATCATGCGCTATATCCCAAAAGGCATCGCCAGCGGCATGATGGCGGGGATTTTACTCCAGTTCGGCACCGATGCCTTCAAATCGATCGGCTCGATGCCAACCCTCGTGCTGGCGATGGTCGCCGCCTATATTGTCTTCAAGCAACTACTCCCGCGCTACGCGATCGTGCTGGTCATGGTACTCGGCGCGGTGTTGGCGATGTTGCTGGGGCAGACTCATTTCAGCCAGCTCTCCCTGAGCCTGGCCAAACCGAGCCTCGTGCGCCCGGAATGGACGCTGGGCAGCACGCTGAGCCTCGCCCTGCCATTGGTAATGGTCACCCTGACCGGCCAGCACCTGCCCGGCATGACGGTGCTGCGCGTCGCCGGCTACCACACCCCGGCGCGCCCGATTATCGCGTTCACCAGCCTGGCCTCGCTCGCCGTCGCCTGCTTTGGCGGCGTTACCATCGTTACCGCCGCGATCACCGCCGCATTGTGCACCGGCAAGGATGCGCATGAAGATCCGGCCCGGCGCTACATCGCGGGCATCGCCAATGGTATTTTCTACCTTATCGGTGGCACTTTCGCGGGATCTATCGTGTTGCTCTACGCGGCACTGCCAAAGCAATACATCGCCGTGCTGGCGGGTCTGGCGCTGATCGGCGCGATCAGCGCCAATGTGCTGGGCGCGGTGCAGGCCGAGGAACACCGCGAAGCCTCGATGATCACCTTCCTTGCCACCGCCTCGGGCATGAGCTTTCTCGGCCTAGGCTCGGCGTTCTGGGGTGTGGTTATCGGCTCGCTGGCCTATCTGGTGCTGAACAAGCCGTATCGGACCGCGCCGGTAAAGTAGGCCTCAGGCGTCTGACAACGCCCTGGACGATGGCTGAAATGATTTGTACTGTCCTGCTACATCCTTGAATTTGGCGAAAAATTGACGTGGCACGTAAACCCAGACCCCCAAACGCCGAACCCGCAAATGGCCTGGAATCGCCGGTACTCGCTGCCAGGGCAACGCCCTTCGGCGGCTTTGTCGATTTCTACGGCTACCATCGGGGCGCCGGAGGATGGGTTTTCGTCGGCTGGATGACACACACCGCGAACCGCGAAGACGCCCCATTGCGCGGACTGGCCCAGTTTACCGGCGAGACGATCGCGCAGCAGGTCGCGGCCGCATATTTCAACCGGGGCGACATCGCGGGCCGGGGCATCGGCTTTGTGTTCTTTTTCAAGACGCCCGAAAAGACCCGGCAGGCGTTCGAATACCTGAGCGTCGCCCTGGCCGGAGCGGTCTATCGTATCGTTGCTAGCCCAAAAGCGCTACAGATGCAGACCCATCCGCTGCTCGAATGGCTCGGGCCGGTCCTGTCCAAAGCAGAAGCCAGCGGGCAACGCGACGCGCTGGCGCTGCTCCTGCTCGGCAAACCGCCATCCGCGGCGACCAGCGGCTATGTTGACTTCTACGGATACCATCCCGTGGCCCAAGGCTGGCTGTTGTGCAGTTGGGTGGGTCAGGGCTGGTCAGCGGCGCGGCCTCCTGAACAGCTTGTTCTCTCGTTCGAGGAGGACGACCTTACCGGCGAGTCGTTGGCGGTCCTGTATCCGCGCCAGGACCTCGAAGGCAGCGCTCAAGGCGCCGTATTCTTTGTCAAAGGGCCAGATCGCGCACCAGGCCGCTTGTTGTCGATCAGCTTTTTGGCTGACGGGGTCCGCATTTTCCTGCAACCAATCCCAGACGCGCCGAAGTTCCGTGAGTTGGAGTTGTTGGCCGAGCTTGTGCCCATCGTCCAACGCGCAACGCCCGGCGTGCAGCGCAGCCGCCTTCTCGGGGTCTTGAGCCAGCAGCGCTATCAGGGCAACGATACGCTGGAACAGTTGAACCTGCCCGTGTTCCTGAACACAGATGAGACGATCCTCTGCGGCACCGCCGGGGTCGTGCTGATCGGCTGGTTCCTGGCCAAGCCCGGCGTCGTGCGCGCGCTGCGTGTGCGCTCAGGGGTAAACAGCGCCCCGCTCGACCTCGCCGACACGATCAGGATCGAGCGTCCGGACGTTCTAGCCGCCCATTCGCAGGAAGGCTTCGAGGATCCCTGGTGTGGGTTCGCCGCGTTCGTGCCGCTCTCCCTGGCACCGCACGAGCAGATCTATCTCGAAGTGGAAACCTGCCACGACGAAATCGGCTACCGCAATGTCTGCCCCCCAAAACGCTCTGGTCTACCCGCGGTCAAGCGCCTCCTTGATCATTTTGATTTCCTCCACGCCGATCTGGGCCACGCCTACGATCTTGTCCTCGGCCCAGCCTTGTTGGCGCTCAACAGCTCCCGCTTGTCGGCCCGCCCTCTCGTGCAGCTCCTCGATTATGGCGCCCCGCCCCAGGCTCCAAAATTTTCCGTGATCATACCGCTTTACGGCAGGTTGGATTTTGTCGAGTACCAGCTCGCCCTGTTCTCCAAAGATCCGAACGCCGCCGATGTCGAGTTCATCTATGTCCTCGACGATCCAGCGAAGCGGGCCGAGGCGCAATCCTTGTTCGCCTCGATTTTCGAGCGTACGCGCGTCCCCTTTCGCGCCGTCCTGCTCGACCGCAATCTCGGCTACGCGCCTGCAAACAATATCGGGCTTGAATACGCGCATGGAACATTCGTCGCCTACCTCAACTCCGACGTCTTTACAGACCGGCTGGACTGGTTGGAGCATCTCGCCGAGCGGCTGGACGCAGATCCGAAGCTGGGCGTTATCGGCCCGCTGCTGCGCTTCGAGGACGGCTCGGTGCAGCATCGCGGCATGACCTTCAAACGGCTTCCAGAGTTCGGTAATTTATTCTTCTGCATGCACCAGGATAAGGGACTGCGTTACAGCGGCCCGGCAGAGGTCCAGCGCTGCATCGCCATCACCGGCGCCTGCATGGTGCTGCGCCGCGAACTTGCCATCGACATCGGCGGGTTCGACGAGACCTATATCATCGGCGATTTCGAAGACTCCGACCTCTGCTTCAGATTGCGCGACATGGGGCTGGATTGCGCGGTCGATACCAGCGTCGAACTCTACCATCTGGAGCGCAAATCCCAGCTCGTCTCGGCGGTTTCCTGGCGCATGAACCTGACGCTCTTTAACGCCTGGCAGCATCAACGACGCTGGGGTGAGACCATCGCGCAGATCGAGGCAACATGAAGCAGACCCCCGCGTCATCCAGCTCGCCTTTGCGCGTTCTGATCGCCTCGCACAGCCACCCAGAGGTTTCCAATGGCGGCGCCGAGATTGCCGCGTTCCGGCTGTTCCGCGAGTTGCAGGCGCGCGACGACTGCCAGACCTGGTTCCTCGGCTGCGACCGCAAACTTTCATCAGAGCGGGCCGGCGTCGTCCTCAGCCAGCCCTACGGCGAGGATCAATACATCTACTGCACAGGCGGGTTCGATTGGTTCAAATTCGCCAATCTGGACGTTAATTTCCCTGGCGAATTCGAGCGCCTGCTACGCGAACTCGCACCCGATATCGTTCATTTCCACCACTACATCAATTTCGGCGTCGAGGTTTTCCAGCACCTCAAGCGCGTCCTACCAAATTGCAAAATCGTTCTGACACTGCACGAATACCTCGCGATCTGCCACCATTACGGCCAGATGATCACGAAGAACCACCGTACTTTATGTTACCAATCCAGCCCGGCGCGCTGCCAGGATTGCTTCCCCGAATTCGGCAAGTCGGATTTCTTTCTACGCAAGCTTTATATCGAGCGCTATTTCGATCTGGTGGATGTTTTTGTTTCTCCAAGCCATTTCCTCGCAGATCGCTTCGTCGCCTGGGGCGTTGCGCCTGAAAAAATGCGGGTGCTGGAAAATTTAACCGCCCCCGCCTCGCCTCCGGCTGCGCGCAAGAACACCGATGGCACCCCGCTGCGGATCGGCTTTTTTGGCCAACTCTCGCCGCTGAAGGGTATCGGCGTTGTCTTCGATGCCGCGAAATTTCTAGCCAAGGAACACGACAATCACGTCGGCATCGAGATCTATGGCGACTACCGCGCCCAGCCGCCGGAATTTCAAACCGAGTTTCTCGAAAATCTAAAAAACACGGGGCCAAACATCACCTTCAACGGCCCTTACGACCGCGAGCGGGTCGATGCCCTGATGCTGTCGATGGATGCCGTGCTGGTGCCTTCTGTGTGGTGGGAGAATTCTCCCGTGGTGATCCAGGAGGCCTTGCGCAACCATCGCCCAGTGATCTGCTCGGACATCGGCGGCATGGCCGAAAAAATTCGCGACGGCGTCGATGGTTTCCATTTCCCCGCCGGCAACGCGCTGGCGTTGAGCCGCCTCGGCGATGACCAGAGCATCCTCGCCGGGGTGACCGCGCGCATGTCAGGCCAGCCCGCCCTGGAGACAAATATCCACGATTTCATGGCACTTTATCGCGCAACCACCAGCATGGATTAAGTACCGCAGACGCGGCGAGCGCTCCACTGTCCAGATACGCTCAGCCCGCCGGACGGTTGCGCTCCCACCAAGCCCGCAAAGCCGCCGGATCGGGCGGCAGTAATTCACAAAAACCACCGCAAAAATTCAGCCATGCATCGAGCCGCTTCAACGAAACCGTGATCAGCAGCGGCAACCCCTCGGCCATGACGGCCATCATCTCGTCTGCCAACCCCTCGCCCTGGACTTCCATCGAGCCAAATTTATTGATCAGGATCGGCAGCCTGCGCTCGGCAACTGCCCGGCGCAGCACCGCGGACGCCTCGGCGACGGCCTGGGGATTCACCGTACATGCGCCCGAACGCGCCAGAGTCTGCATAATGGAAAAACGCTCGCAGCCATCAAGCGCGACCAAGGTTATATCCTCGGGCGCATCCCCCTTGCTCTTGCTTCCCTGTTGCAGCAGTCCGCCCACGGCAAGCCCGCACGCCTCGGCCGCGGCCGCGAAATCCGCCAGCATCGCCTGACCGCCGCGCCCCTCGGGCAGGACCACCGCCCCGACGCGGCAGGGTCTTTGTTCCCCCAGCGCCTCGGCCTGTTCGCGCTCGGCCGGATGGTTGATATTGAAAAACGGATCGAACGGCTCGTCTGGCCACTCGACCACGGCAGCGCCACAATGCTCGGCCCAGAGGCTCATTTTGCGCTGCCCCTGCTCGACCACAAAGCGCTGCAACGGCACGAGCAGCTCCGTGGACCACAGCCCAACCACCGGATGCCGCCGTCCGCCCGACGCCGCGATCGCGGCGGACTGCCCGGCGCCAACCCCAAAGCCCAGCCGGATCAGCAGATCGGCGGGCAGAAACGGCGTATCAGTCGGGGCGGTGAGCAACCAGGGAAAACCCTGCGCACGCGCCCAGGCCATCCCGGCGAGCAGCCCGGCCAAAGGCCCGGCATCCTCCAACCCGTCGGTCAGAACCGGCAGGCCAAGATCGGCAAAGCGGTGCGGATCTCCATTGGCGCTGAGCGCCATTGCCCCCGCCTGGGGACGCAGCACGGCGACCAGCCGGGTCAGGATATCCTGCCCGCCTACCGCCTGGCGCCCCTTATCCCCGCCACCCATGCGCAATGCCTTACCACCAGCCAGAATTACAGTGCCAACAGCAGGCGGCGAGGTCAGAAAATCTGCCATCCGTGCGTTCAGGCCGCAATCGTCCAGCAGCTCAGAGGAGGGCGCGTTCGGGGTCATCTTTGTTCCTGCGCTGTTACGTTGAATCGGAAGTCCTCGGTTATGCAAGGCATCCGGCTTGTTCCACACCTCCCGGCGGGGAACAAGCCGCCCCGTTCAACGACGCGCCTACGCGCGCTGATCCGCCAAGGCGTTACCCGCGCGAACCGCGCCATCCAACAGCCAGGCGAACCAGGCACCCAGCCCCTCCCCGCTACGCGCCGAGAGGGTAAGCGCCTCGATGCCCGGATGCACCTGCTGCGCATAGGTTTGCGCCTTGGCCACATCGAAATCGACATAAGGCAGCAGATCGGATTTATTGAGGATCATAAGGTCGGCGGCATGGAACATATCCGGGTATTTGAGCGGCTTATCCTCGCCCTCGGTGGTGGAAAGCACAACCACCTTATGCGCCTCGCCTAGATCGAATCCCGCGGGACAGACGAGGTTGCCGACATTCTCAATGAACAAAACGCCGCCCTGCATCGCAGGGAGATGCTCCAGCGCGTGCCCAACGGCATGGGCATCGAGATGGCAGCCCTTCCCGGTGTTGATCTGCCAGGCGGGAACACCGGTGGCCTTGATGCGGTCCGCGTCGAGGCCGGTCTGCTGGTCGCCCTCGATCACCGCGACCGAGATCTTATCCTTCAATGCCTCGACGGTTTTGACCAGCAGCGTGGTCTTGCCCGAGCCAGGGCTGGAAACCAGGTTGACGACGAACAGCCCGCGCGCGGCAAACGCGCGGCGGTTAGCGTCGGCATAGCGCTGGTTCTTCGCCATGATGTCCTGTTCGATCTGCACCATGCGAGTGATCGCCAGACCCGGCGCATGGGCATGCAGTGCGTCATGCGCATGGTCGTGTTGGTCATGATCGTGGTTGTGGTCATGATGGTGCTCATGCCCTGCTTTGACCGCCAGACTATCGCCGCAACCACAAATTCCGCACATCACGCCACCTCTATCTGTTTAATCCGCATCTGCTGACCATCGAGAATCTGAAGCTGGTAACTACCACAAACCGGGCAACCCCCGCCATGCCGTTTTACCGACACAGCCTCGGCGCATTGCATACACCATGCCTTGCCCTCGACTGGGATGATTTCGAGCCGCGCATCCTCTGCCACCGTGCCGTGCGTGACGATGTCGAAATTGAACAACATCGCCTCCGGCTCCACGGTAGAGAGCGCGCCGATTTCTAACCAGACCGTATGCACCTTGCCAAACCCTTGCGCCTTCGCCTGCTCCTCCAGCGCCTCCACCAACCCCTCGCAGAGCGCCATCTCATGCATCGGACTGGTTCGACTCAATTACCAAAAATTTCGCCTTCGCTGCTTCACAGTTCGGGCAACACCACGCCTCGGGCAAGTCCTCGAACGGCGTTCCGGGCGCGATCTGCCAAATCGGGTCGCCCAATGCCGGATCATACAGCGTCCAACAGATCCGACACTCGAAGCGCGCCGCCCGAGTATGCATTGGACGTTCGCCGCTCATGAATAAACCCCGCGCAGCGCACGCAGGCGCTTGGCTGAATCGGCAATATCCTCCGGCGCGGCGCAAGCCACCTCCGGGATTTGCGTGATCTCCAGCGTGTTGAGGATCAGCACATCGCTCGCATTGGAAAATTGTACCCACCAAGTCCCGGCGAGCCTGGTACTGCGTATCCGGCACGCCCCATACCCGGCCGAGATGATCACAACCGGCCCCTCGCCCAGGTTATCCACTAGCCAGGTCAACTCAGCATCGCTCATCGGCACGAGGTCGAGGTTGAGCATATGCGTCCTGCCGCTGGCGATGAAAGCGGCGCTACGGGCAATCAACTCGGCCAGAATATGCGGCGCGTTGACAATCCCCTCCGGTATCTCCTCTGGCTCGGGCAAGGCAAGTGCGCCCGCTGCGGCACGGGTGCGTAGCACGCTGGGAATATCGGCCACTTCCAGCATATCGACAAAATCCGCCCGCCCGCGCTCGCCGCCGCGGATGCGCCACAGCCCGGCAAACACCGTCTCCTCGACCTGTAATATCGACTCGCCAAACGCGAGGCCGCTGACCTCGCCAGGGCGCAGTACCTCGTCGAGAAAGCGCCGTTCGTCGAAGCTGATTCCGCTAAGGTCAATCGCCCTCGGCGCGCCGCCCGGGCTGTAAGCCTCCAACGCCGCCGCAATCCGCTCAATCCACCCCTCCCCCGCCGCTCGCAGCGCTGGATCGTCGGGCAACACCGGCGCGATATAGACCGATACAGATGTCGGCAACGGCAGATATTCCGGCCCGGCTTCGGCAATAACCCCCGGCGGCAGATTTGGTCTTCCCAGCATCACGATACCCCTTCACCCGCGCCCGCAAGAAGCCTGGAAACCTCGTCCAGATACACCGCCCAGTCGCGCATCCTGGGCAGCGCCCCCAAGACGGCGCCGTCGCGCGCAAACACCAATGTCGGCCGGATGCTCACCTTATAGCGCGCCGCGACGGCGCCGGGGCCGGGCGCACGCTCGTGCCCGTAGAGCGTCACCATGTCGGGGTTGGCGCAGATCATCGGGATGCGCTTGGCCGCCGCCGTCTTGAAAACGGGGTCCAGATCCTCGAGCTTCATCGCCGCGGCGTCGAAACTGTTGATCAGGATGAAGTGCGCGTCCTCGATATTCTCCACCGGCACGACATCGAGGCCGCTGAGCAGCGACCTGTCGTCGGGGCGCGAGATCATGTAGCAGTTTTCGCCCAGCCCCTGAAACGGCGGATC
>DAOMCN010000008.1:0-22212 GCA_035427885.1 Acidocella sp.
GGTGGATACGGGGGGCCATCTCGTGGCCTGCCTGCGCGCCGACGGCGCCTTCATCGCCTCGGTAGATATCGCCCGTGACAAAGCCTGGACCGCCGCGATTTTCGGCCTGTCCACAGACACGCTCTGCGCTGCCCTTGCCCACAGAGCGCCGCTGCGCGAGGGCATCGCCTTGCGCCCCGGCGTGGTGCTGTTCGGCGGCGGCCTGCCCATCCTCGACTCCGGCGCCGTCCTCGGTGGCATCGGCGTCTCCGGCGGCTCGGAGAACGACGACCGCGCCTGCGCGCAAGCGGGCCTCGCCGCCATCGGCCTCGGCCCACAGAATACAGAATAACGACAAACCTTCGGCCCCGCCGGATACCAACGACGCTCAAGGAGAAGACCTATGACGGTTCAACCGCTGCACGCCCGCCGTCCCCTGGCCCAGTCCAACGCCCGGCGCGACGCGGCCCATTTCATCAATGGCGAATTCACCCAGGGTAGCTCGGGCAAGTCCTACGACAATTTCTGCCCGGTGGACGGCTCGCGCATCGGCTCCGTCCCTGAAGGCGGCAAGGCCGAGATCGACGCCGCAGTAAAAGCCGCCCGCGCCGCGCTGGACGGTCCCTGGGGCCGGATGTCGCTGAACGACCGCTCGGCCCTGCTGGGCAAGGTCGCCGCCGAAATCAACCGCCGTTTTGACGAGTTCCTGGAAGCCGAATGTCTCGACACTGGCAAGCCGATGAGCCTCGCCGCCCATATAGACATCCCCCGCGGCGCAGCCAACTTCACCATGTTCACCGACGTGGCCAAAACCGTCTCCACTGAATGTTTCACCACCCCAACGCCGGACGGCGCCGGCGCGCTGAACTACGGCCTGCGCCGTCCGCGCGGCGTCATCGCGGTGGTCTCGCCGTGGAACCTGCCGCTACTGCTGATGACCTGGAAAGTCGGCCCGGCGCTGGCTCTGGGCAACACGGTCGTGGTCAAACCCTCCGAGCAAACCCCGCTGACCGCGACCCTGCTGGGCGAGGTGATGAACAGCGTCGGCGTGCCCAAGGGCGTTTATAACGTCGTGCACGGTTTCGGCGGCAACTCGGCGGGCGAATTCCTGACCCAGCACCAAGGCGTGAACGGCATCACCTTTACCGGTTCGAACCGCAGCGGCGAGGCCCTGATGCGCGAAGCCGCCCGCGGCGTGCGCCCGGTCTCCCTCGAACTCGGCGGCAAGAACCCGGCCCTGATCTTCGCCGATTGCGACATGGACAAAGCCATTGAGGGCACGATGCGCTCCGCCTTCGCCAACTGCGGCCAGGTTTGCCTGGGCACCGAGCGCGTCTATGTCGAACGCCCGATCTTCGAGGCTTTCGTCGCCCGGATGAAGCAAGAGGCCGAATCCCTGCGCCTGGGCCGCCCGGAAGACCCTACCACCGGCATCGGCCCGCTAGTCAGCGAGTCCCACCGCAAAAAGGTCCTCTCCTACTACGCCAAGGCACTTGAGGAAGGTGCAACCGTCGTGACCGGCGGCGGTATCCCGGACATGCCCGCCGATCTGTCCGGCGGCTGCTGGGTCCAGCCCACCATCTGGACCGGTGTTGCCGATGACGCCGCGATCGTCACGGAGGAAATCTTCGGCCCCTGCTGCCACATCCGTCCCTTCGACACGGAGGAAGAAGCCATCCGCCTCGCCAACGCGACCCCCTACGGCCTGGCGGCGGCGGTCTGGACCGAGAACGTCTCGCGCGCCCACCGCGTCGCCTCAAAGCTCGATGTCGGCATCGCCTGGGTGAACTCCTGGTTCCTGCGCGACCTGCGTACTGCTTTCGGCGGCGCAAAAGCCTCGGGCATCGGCCGCGAAGGCGGCCTCCATTCGCTCGAATTCTATACCGAAATCACCAACGTCTGCATCAAGCTCTAAGAGCGAAACAGGAATCATGACCTCATCTTCAAAATCGACCCCGGACGCGATCCGCACCGCCGCCGACCTGCTCCACGCAGTGGCGAACACCGGCATCCCCTGCGCCCCGGTGCGCGCCCTGCTGGCCGAAGGCGACCTCGAAGGCGCCTACGCCGTCCAGGCGCTGAACACCGAACGCGCCCTTGCCGCAGGCCGCCGCCTGGTTGGTCGTAAAATCGGCCTGACCTCGCTCGCGGTACAGAAACAACTCGGCGTCAACCAGCCTGATTACGGCATGTTGTTCGCCGACATGGCCCGTTGTGAAGCCCAGGACGTCGCCCTGGGCGATGTCCTCCAGCCCAAGGTCGAAGCCGAAATCGCCTTCGTCCTGGAACATGACCTCAAGGGCGAGCAGTTGACGATGGCCGACCTCTTCCGCGCCATCGCCTTCGCCGTCCCCGCCGTCGAGATCGTCGGCTCGCGGGTCCAGAATTGGGACATCCGCATCACCGACACCATTGCGGACAACGCCTCCTCGGGCCTCTACGTCCTCGGCTCGCGCCCGGTGAAGCTGCCCGATTTCGACCCGCGCCTGTGCGGCATGGTGATGGAAAAAGCGGGCGAGCCGGTCTCTGTCGGCGCCGGTGCCGCTTGCCTCGGCTCGCCGCTGAACGCCGCCCTCTGGCTGGCCCAGGTGATGGCCCGCGTCGGCCACCCGCTCCATGCCGGCGACACAATCCTCTCTGGCGCGCTCGGCCCGATGGTCAGCGTCCAGCCCGGCGATGTTTTCGACGTGCGCATCGAGGGCCTCGGCTCCGTCCGCGCCGCTTTTGCAAAGGAATAACACGATGGCCAAAGTAAAATGCGCGATTATTGGCTCGGGCAATATCGGCACCGACCTGATGATCAAGATCATGCGTACCTCGAAGAACCTTGAGATGGGCGCGATGGTCGGCATCGACCCGAACTCGGACGGCCTCGCCCGCGCCGCGCGCCTCGGCGTCCCGGTCACGCATGAGGGCATCGAGGGCCTGCTGAAACTGCCGAACTACAAAGAGATACAGGTCGTGTTTGACGCGACCTCGGCCGGCGCGCACATTAAAAACAACGCGCTGCTGCAAAAAGACGACAAGAAGGTCATCGACCTGACCCCCGCCGCCATCGGCCCCTTCACCATCCCGGTGATCAACGGCGACGCCAATATCGACGAGCCGAACGTGAACATGGTGACCTGCGGCGGCCAGGCGACGATCCCGATGGTCTATGCCGTGAAGCGCGCCAGCAAGCGCGTCCTCTACGGCGAAATCGTCGCCTCGATCTCGTCCAAATCCGCAGGCCCCGGCACGCGCGCGAACATCGACGAGTTCACCGAGACCACTTCAAAGGCGATCGAAGTGCTGGGCGGCGCCGAACGCGGCAAGGCAATCATCATCCTCAATCCCGCCGACCCGCCGCTGATCATGCGCGACACGGTATTCACCCTCTCCCAGGGCGGCGACCGCGGCGCGATCGAAGCTTCGATCCTGGAAATGGAACAGGCGGTGCGCAAATACGTCCCCGGCTACCGCCTCAAGCAAAAAGTCCAGTTTGAGGTAATCGGCGACAACGCTCCGGTGCGCATCCCCGGTATCGGCTACGCCACTGGGCTGAAGACGACGATCCTGCTCGAAGTCGAAGGTGCGGCGCACTACCTCCCGGCCTATGCGGGCAATCTGGACATCATGACCTCCGCCGCCCTGGTCACCGCCGACCACTGGGCCACGAAAATCCTAAGCAAGGAGCTTGCATAAATGGCCCGCCCGAACCCCAACAAGCTCTACGTCCAGGACGTCACCCTGCGCGACGGCATGCACTCGGTGCGTCATCAGTATAACCTTGAGAGCGTGACCGAAATCGCCCGCGCCCTGGACGCCGCCAAGGTGGACGCCATCGAGATTACCCACGGCGACGGCATCACCGGCTCTACCTTCAACTACGGCTTTGGCGCGCATGACGACGCCGAATGGGTCGCCGCCGTTGCCGCCGTCTGCAAACACGCCGTAGTCACGGTGCTGCTGCTGCCCGGCATCGGCACGGTCCACGACCTGAAAGTGGTGCATGAGGCCGGTGCGCGTTCCGTGCGCGTCGCCACCCATTGCACCGAGGCCGACGTCTCGCGCCAGCACATCGAAGCGGCGCGCAAACTCGGTATGGACACGGTCGGCTTCCTGATGATGGCCCACATGGCCCCGGTCGAGAAACTGATCGAGCAGGGCAAGTTGATGGAATCCTACGGCGCGGAATGCGTCTATGTGACCGATTCCGCAGGCGCGATGCTGCCCGAGCAATACGCCGAGAAGGTGAGGGCGATGCGCGACGCGCTGAAGCCAGAGACCGAAATCGGCGTGCACACGCACCACAACCTGACACTTGGCGTCGCCAACGCGGTCGCGGGCATCAAGACCGGTGCGGTACGCGTGGACGCCTCGCTGGCGGGCATGGGTGCGGGTGCGGGCAACGCGCCGCTCGAAGCCCTGATCGCCGTGCTGGACCGTGAAGGCATCGAGACCGGCTGCGACCTCTACAAGCTGATGGACGCCGCGGATGACCTGGTGCGCCCGCTGCAGGACCGCCCGGTGCGCGTGGACCGCGAATCCTTGAGCCTCGGTTACGCCGGCGTG
Organism: Acidocella sp.; assembly: GCA_035427885.1. Classification (GTDB taxonomy): domain Bacteria; phylum Pseudomonadota; class Alphaproteobacteria; order Acetobacterales; family Acetobacteraceae; genus Acidocella. Next base: position 4,534 of record DAOMCN010000008.1, read on the forward strand.
TATTCCTCCTTCCTGCGTCACGCCGAGAACGCCTCGAAAACCTACGGCGTGGACACCCGCGAAATCCTGGCCGAGTTGGGCCGGAGAAAAATGGTCGGCGGTCAGGAGGACATGATCATCGACGTCGCCCTCGACATCCTCAAACACCGCAAGGCAACCGCAGCATGACCAACCTCTCCGAACTCGCGGCCGGTCTCGACGAAGCCGCCCGCACCGCCACCGCCGTGCCGCAGTTGACCGACACCTATCCCAACCTCTCGGTGGCCGACGCCTACGCGATCCAGGCCCTCTCCGTCGCCCGCCGCTGGGCGCGCGGCGAGCGCCGGGTCGGCTACAAAATGGGCCTGACCTCGCGCGCCAAGATGCAGCAGATGGGCGTCTCGGAAGTCATCTGGGGTCGGCTGACGGACGCAATGCGCCTGGAAGAAGGCGGGCAAATGTCTCATGCGCGCTACACCCACCCGCGCGTCGAACCGGAAATCGCCTACATCATAGGCAAGCCGCTTGCGGGCAACGTCTCCCTGTCCGAAGCCCTCGCCGCTGTCGAGGCAGTCGCCCCGGCGATGGAAATCATCGACAGCCGCTACAAAAATTTCAAATTCGCCCTGGCCGACGTGATCGCCGACAACTCCTCCTCCTCGGGGTTTTACCTCGGCGCCTGGGCGCAGCCCGCCACGGATGTCTCGAACCTCGGGATTTTGATGGAGCTGAATGGCCGCCCGGTGCAGATCGGCTCCACGGCGGCCATTCTGGGCAATCCGCTGCGCTCCTTGGTCTCGGCGGCCCGCCTCGTCGCCGCCGTAGGCGAGAGCCTGATGCCGGGTGACATCGTCCTCGCTGGCGGTGCCACCGCCGCGCATGCGCTCACCCCCGGCGACTTCGTGCGCACCAGCTTCCAAAATCTGGGCGCCGTCTCGTTCAACGTCGTCGCCTAAGGGAGAATCACCATGCCGGTCGTAGAAATCACCATGATCGAGGGCCGCGCCTATGAGGCCAAGGCCAAAATGGTGGAAAAAGTAACGGACGCGATCGTCGCCACCCTCGGCGCCCCGCGTGATTCCGTGCGCATCATCATCCGCGAAGTCCCGCCCTGGCATTTTGCGGCGGCGGGCGTCCTCAAGGGCACCCCCCCGGCGCATGAGCCATGCCAGCCCTGTGCGGGCTAACCCGTGGAAGACAGGCTGAGTTCCACGGGCGGCGCCTCCCAAGGGGCAGGGCAGGGGACTGGCGCATGGGAGCGCAGCCCTTGGAGCAGCGCCGCGGCCGTCTCGTCCCAGCCGGGCGGGTAGAACGTCTCGGCGATGCGCCTCTCCATCGCGGCTACCCGCTCGGGCGCCTCGATCAACCCACGGATCACGGTGCAGATATCGCTGGTGTTCTCGGGATCGAAATAGGCGCAAAACTCGCCCCCCGCCTCGCGAATAGCCGATCGGTTAGATGCCGCGACCATCTTGCCATGGCTCAGGCTCTCGGTCACCGGCAGCCCCCATCCTTCGTAAAACGAAGGAAACACGCAGAACAAACAATCTTGGTACAGACGCGCCAGCTCCGCATCGGACGGCCGCTCGATTAATCGTATCTTCCCCCCGAGCCAGTCCGCGTTCTCAAGTTGCTGCATCAGATCGTCCGTAAGCCAGCCGAGCTTGCCCGCGAACACGAGTTCCGGCACTTGCCCCTCCGGCATGTCCTGTAACAGTCGCCGCCACACGCGCAGCATCCCGCCATGGTTCTTGCGCGCCTCGATGGTCCCGACCATCAACACATAAGGTGCCTCCAGCAGCGGCGCGCCGCCCTCGCCGAGCCTCTCGTGGCTACCGACCGGCAGCACCACGGGGGGAACAATCCCCACCTCCCGCCGCGCCATGCAGGCGACAAGATCATCCGCCGTATGCCGTGAAATCGCGAACATCAGATCAGCCATCGGCACGCTTGCGCTCAGCCAGGCCGAGAATTGCCGGACGGTGCTCTGTGCGCACCATTCAGGGAAGAGTTCGGGGATCAGGTCATACGCGAGCATGGCAAAGCGCGTCCCGTCCGCGCGCAGACCGCTGAGAAACGTCTCGCTATAAGGGGTCTCCCAGGAAACGCCGAGGCTGATAAACCAATCGCCAGGCCCGAAACAAACGTTATCTCCGTTCAGCGCAAAAACCTGCCCGCCGATGACCCCATCCGCCCCGCTCCCCGGACGCAGCCCCGCGCCCAAGGCGCGGATAAGATCGCCTGCCGCTCCAACCCCCGTCCTTGCCGCGCGGACCATCTGTCCCAGCGGCAGCCTGTATTGCGCCGGCAACCGCCGCGCCGCGCGCCCCAGCTTCGATACCGGACGCGCCACCTCCGCCCGATACGCCGCCTCAACGCCGACAGGACGCGTGAACGCCGCCAAAACCGCAGCCTCAAGCGCCGGGAAATGAATGGCCTTGAACCCATCGGCCGTATCGCCGCGGTGGCAGAATCGCACCTCCCCGGACTCCCCCGCCAACGTCCAGAGCGCGCGATACGTCTCGAAGCTGAGCCTCTGAATACCGGTCGGCCTGGAAGCGTTCTGGAAAAACCGAATCAAATCGCCCACGTCAAACCAGATCGTCATGGCCCACCTCTTACACAACCATAAGTTTATTATATACTGCCAATTCTTTCCTCAAAGAAGCGAAAGTTTTAGAACTTGGTAATCTTTCTCCTTCCGCGGAACGCATGCGATTTCCTGCAATTTTTTGATTATTCCCCCGCAACGGCCTCGCCCGGCTTCTGGTGCGTTGCGGCTTTCCTGGCTGTTAGCTAAAACTACGCCATGCGGATTCGTACCTTCCTATTCCCCGCCCTGGCGGTACTCGGCCTCCACAGCGCCCACGCCGCCAGCCTCCCCGCGCGCGCGCCCGGTCTTTGGCAAAGCACGACAACCGTCACCGGCCCGAACGGACAGCCCATCCCCAACGCGACCGACGTGGTCACCGTGAGCTGCGTGGACCCCGAGACGGACCTCAAATTCTTCACCAGCGGCCAGAGTGAATGCTCGAGCATGAACATCTCCGGCTCCGGCGCGGCCTATACCATCAAAGGTGTTTGCACCGAGCAGGGCAAGCCGATTAAAATAGACGAAACCCTGACCTACGCGAGCGCCCAGCGCGTAACCCTGACCGCCCGTTTTAACGCCCCCGCGGGCCCTGAGAAATTGACCTCCGATTTGCAATGGCAAGGTGCGTGCCTGGCGGGTATGTCCCCTGGCGATGAAGGCGACATCGTCAACGGCGCCTTCAGCAAAGCGGGTAACATCAACGATCCGTTCAATCAGTAATCCGGTCAAAAACCTTGCGCTGATCACGGCGCTGGGCTTCTCCTCGGGCCTGCCGCTCGCCCTCTCGGGCTTCACCCTGCGCATGTGGCTGACCTCGGATCACCTGAGCCTGGGCGTGATCGGGCTGACCGCGAACATCGGCCTCGCCTATAGCCTGAAATTCCTCTGGTCTCCGGTGTTCGACGAAGTCCCGCCGCCCTTCTTTGGCCGCCGCCGCGGCTGGCTCCTCGCCGTCCAATCCGCCCTCCTGCTGTGCATTGCAGCCCTGGGCCTATCCAATCCGGCAACGCAAATCGGCATCACCCTTGCGCTCGGCGCGCTCCTCGCCTTTGTCTCCGCTAGCCAAGACATATTGATCGACGCCTGGCGCATCGAAACCTTCGCCCCTCGCGCGCAAGGTGCTGCTCTGGCGGGCTACGTCTGGGGCTACCGCGTCGCCATGCTGATCTCAGGCGCAGGCGTCATCGCCCTGTCGGTCAAAACCGGCTGGCACACCGCGATCCTCCTGGTCGCCGTCCTCTCCCTGCTCGGCCCACTCGCCACATTCCTCGCGACGGAACCGCAGGCCGTGCGCCACATCAGCGGTCACGGCTTCCTCGCCCGCTTCAGCACCGCTGTGCGCGAGCCGCTGACCGAGTTCCTCTCGCGCCGCGGTGCCGCGGTCATCATCGCCTTCATCATCCTCTTTCGCCTAGGCGAGGCGATGGGCGGCGTCATGCTCGCCCCGTATTACACCTCCCTAGGCTTCAACCGCGCCGCCATCGCGGTAGCCAACGGCCCAATCTCGCTGGCCGCGACCCTCGTGGGCGCGACCTTGGGCGGCTTCCTCGTCGCCCGCCTCGGCGTCGGCCGCGCCCTGCTGCTGACGGCGCTGTTCCAGACCGCCGCGTTGCTGATGTACCCGGCGCTGGGCCTCTTTCCCGGCCACCCAGCCATGCTGATCCTGACCTCCGGCCTGGAATCCTTCGCCGAGGGCGTCTCGGACGCAGCGTTCCTGACCTACACCTCCGGCCTGTGCAACCCGGAACACACGGCCACCCAGTTCGCCCTGCTTTCCTCCCTGGCTCCGCTCGCCCTACGCACCATCGGCGGCCTATCGGGTTTCATCGCGGCGGCGATGGGCTTCATCCCCTTCTTCATCCTTTCCGCCTTCGCGGCATTGCCCGCGATGGTCCTGATGCTCGTCATCCTGCGCTACTACCCCCCGGCCGAAACCCGCGCCCTCTCTGTCGTACCGGGCTAACACCCGCCCCCGAGTAACTGCGGTATAATCCCTTCAACCGGCAAAAAGCCGGGATTTTGAAAGGTTGAGGAGCCCCCCATGCCCGGCAAACGCATTCTGATGATCACCGGCGACTTTGGCGAAGACTACGAGATCATGGTCCCCTTCCAGGCCCTCCTGGCGGTCGGCCACCATGTGGACGCCGTCTGCCCGGACAAAAAATCCGGCGACCCCATCGCCACCGCGATCCATGATTTCGAAGGCCACCAGACCTATTCCGAGAAACGCGGCCACAACTTCACCCTCAACGCGACCTTCGCGGAGGTTAAGCCCGAATCCTACGATGCCCTGATCCTCCCCGGTGGCCGCGCCCCCGAATACCTGGGGATGAACGCGCAGGTCCTGGACATGGTGCGCCACTTCTTCACCACCCAGAAACCCGTCGCCGCGATCTGCCACGGCGCGCAAATCCTGGCGGCGGCGGGCGTCCTGGAAGGGCGCACCTGTTCGGCCTACCCAGCTTGTCGCGCCGAGGTCGAACTCGCCAAAGGCACCTATCCCGCCATCGCCATCGACGCCGCAATCACCCAGGGCAACCTCGTGACCGCCCCCGCCTGGCCCGCCCATCCCGCCTGGATTGCCCAGTTCCTGGCCCTGCTCGGCACCCGGATCACATTCTGATCCCACCCGCCGCGCGGTTGTGCTAAGCCGCCCTAAACCTAACCGCGCGGCGGAGGATCCGAATGTGTAAACTCTTTGTAGGCGCCAACCCGTCTCTCTGGGAGCCGCAAACCCACTCCCTGCGTCTGCACGGCACCAGCACGAGTATCCGCATCGAGACCTTCTTCTGGCGCGTCCTGGAAGACATCGCCCGGCGTGACACCCTGACCTTGAACGAACTCCTGACCCGCCTCTACGACGAAGTCCAAGAGACCGAGCGCGACGTTACCAACTTTGCCTCCTTCCTGCGCGTCTGCGCCGCCCGCTACCTCTCCTTGCAACTCGCGGGAGAAATCCCAAACACCCCCAAAATCCCGATCCGCACCCTGGACGCCCCTGCAATCCTCGCCCGCGAACGCCTAAATGCCGCCCCCGCCCTCGCCCCGCACAATTAGCCGCCACATCTTCGCCATACCGCCTCGTTATCCGGCGCGTTGACGGGGCTTATACCTGTCGTCAGCCGGACCAACGGAGGATGTCATGAAGCGCATACCCATCGCCGCCATGCTTGCCGCGCTGATTATTGGCGGATCGGCGCATGCCCAAGCGGACCCAGGCAGCATCGCCGAGCTGCTGGCCGCCCATAACGCCTATCGCACAAGCCTCAACCTCCCCCCGTTACGATGGTCCAACCGGCTGGAGGCCAAAGCGCAAAACTGGGCGGACCACCTCGCCGAGACCGGCCAGTTCGAACACAGCGGGTCAGGCCAGAATCTCGCAATGGCCTCCGCCGGCACCCAGTCGCTAACGCAGCTGGTCGATCTATGGGGCAACGAGCGGGATTACTTCACCGATGGCGTCTTCCCGGATATCTCGACAACCGGAAACTGGATGGACGCGGGCCATTACAGCCAAATGGTCTGGAAGACGACGCAAGGGGTTGGCTGCGGGTTCGCTGAGAACGATGGCCGCGACGTTCTGGTCTGCGATTACAGCCCGCCAGGCAATGTCATGGGCAGGCGGCCTTATTAGGACGCAACGTAACCGAACGACATTGCGCGCCCACATCGTTATTTTTGCGTAACGCTGCCGTGTCAACCGGAATTTTGGGGTGTTGAGTTATTTTTAATAACAACGAGTTATCATCTTCCAACCCCCAAAATGTTTCACGTGAAACATTTTGCCGCGGTCAAAAAATCAAAAACAAAATCAATATCTTACCATCCGCCTACAGTGCCGCGACCACATTCCCCGCGCGCACCTCCCCGCCCTCGATTACCCGCGCGAACACCCCAAGATCGGTATGCCCGAAATGCCGAAAAAGCTCCTTGACCGGATTGGCGTCGCGCTCCCCGGTCAGCGGATTAACGCTGGTCGCCCCACAACGCCCGATCCGCTCGGTAACCTCCAGCACTGCCGTCCCAACGCGCAACCGCCGCCCCACCCAGCCAAACTCCGCCCAGGGCGCCCCCCCGCGCAGATAGACATTGGCGCGAAACCGCAGCTTCTCGCGCGCCCCGCCCACCGCCGCCTCCAGCGCCGCGAGCGACTCCAACCCGATCAGGCTGACCAGCTGCTCCTTTTCGTCGGTAAAATGATGCCGCTCGAAATACCGGAAAACCGGGGGCTGTCCCTCTGCCCCGCTGCGCGCCTGCGCCCCCAGAACCCCGACCAAAAACGCCCCCAGCGCTGCCCGGCCTTGCCTGGTAAACGGTGACGCCGACACCTCTCCCTCCCCGGGCAGGGCAATATGCAAAACCCCCACCGCCTCGTCGAAGCGCACCCGCAGTCGGGCAATCCCCGCATTGCGCAGCAGACACATGAAATGGGACTTCGCCAGCCATTGCGGGTTCGCCGGATCAAGCGGCGCATCCCCATGCGCCAAGGCAAAAGCCCGGTCCCAGTCGAGACATTGCCCAGCCCGTAGCGCCACCCGCCCGACCGCCTCAGGCGTCAGCCCTTTCACCGGATACCGGTAGAGCGACTCAATCTGTATCTTCTCCATGCCCCTTTGCCCTCAATCCTGAGTCAGACCCTATGCCCCCGGCCAGCGCGTGTCAGCATAGGCGTTGCTATTTCTTGTGCCTTCGCGCCCGCGTCCCCATAAAGCGGTGAAATGCTATGTCAGCAAAATGGAGAGACCATCAGATGCAACTTAACGCCGATTTCTCGCAGCGGGCCGTGGTTCACGCGGCGGGTATACCCTGGGTGGAATCGCCGGTCCCAGGCGTGGCGCGGCGGATGCTGGACCGCGTCGGCAAGGAGGTCGCACGCGCCACGACGGTTGTGCGCTACGCCCCCGCCTCACAATTTTCGGCCCATACGCATGATGGCGGCGAGGAGTTTTTCGTCCTTGAAGGCGTATTTTCCGACGAATATGGCGATTTTCCAGCCGGAACCTATGTCCGCAACCCGCCGACATCCCACCATCGCCCAGGCTCGGCGGCGGGATGCACGATCCTCGTCAAGCTATGGCAGTTTGCCGCAGACGACCGCACGCAGCTGCGTGTCGATACCAATAAGAAGCCGTTTCTCCCCGCGCCCGAGCGCCCCGGCGTTGAGGTCATGCCGCTTTTCGAGGACCAGCGCGAGACGGTGCGCCTGGAGCGTTGGGCAGGCGGGGCGCAAGTTACCCTGGCCGCGCCGGGTGGGATTGAGATTTTTGTCCTGGAGGGAGCATTCACCGAGGGCGGCGAGGTTTTCGAGCAATCGTCCTGGCTGCGTCTGCCGATGGGCGCAACTCTGAGCGCCCATGCGGGCGGGCAGGGAGCTCTGCTTTGGATAAAATTGGGCCATCTCGCCCATCTTATGTCCCCCCCGGCGGAGCAAAGCCTTTGAGGCGCAACGGAGTTGTTATCGTCGGCGCTGGGCTGAGTGGGCTGTACGCCGCAGCCCTGCTGACTCGTTCTGGTGTTGCGTGCACCGTGCTGGAAGCGCGGGCGCGAATCGGCGGCCGGATTCTTTCTCGCGCCCCCAACCTGGCGAGCGCCGCGTGCTACGATCTTGGCCCAGCATGGTTCTGGCCCGACATGCAGCCCAGGCTGCGGCGGCTCATCGGAGCGCTCGGGCTTGAAGCGTTCGTGCAACATTCCGAGGGCGCGGTACTGGTCGAGCGCTTCCGGCTAGAACCGCCGCAGCGCTATGAGCGCGGCTTCAATACCGAGCCGCGCTCCATGCGCCTGCTCGGCGGGATGGCCACCCTAGCCGATGCGGTGGCGGCGATGCTGCCGCCAGGTTGCGTGCAATGCGGCGTGCAAGTGACCGCACTCCATGGCGATGGCGCCGGTCCGGTCGAAATTGACGCGGTGGGGCCGGACGGCACGCGCAAAATTATGGCCGACACGGTGATCCTGGCGCTGCCGCCGCGTCTCGCGGCTGGACAAATCGCGTTTTCGCCCGCCCTGCCGTCGCGCCTGCGCGGTGCGCTGGAGGCCGTGCCGACCTGGATGGCCGGGCAGGCGAAGGTGCTGGCGGTGTACGAAGACGCGTTCTGGAAGGCGCAAGGCCTCTCGGGCATGGTCAGCAGCTTCGTCGGCCCTCTGGGCGAGGTGCATGACGCCTCGGCCCCCGATGGCCACCCGGCATTGTTCGGCTTCGTCGGGCTACCCGCCGCTGCGCGTGCGGCGTTGGGTGCGGAGGGGATGAAGCAGCAGGCGCTGGCGCAGTTCGTCCGGCTCTTCGGGCCGCGCGCCGCGCAGCCGCTGGCGGTTTATCTCCAGGATTGGGCGCTGGAACCCTGCACTGCAACGCCCGCCGACGGGCAGGCCGCGGGCGGCCATCCCACCTACGGCCCGCCGCCGCCGTTCGAGGGCCCCTGGCTGGGGCGCGTCGTGTTCGCCGGGACGGAAGCCGCACTGGAACATGGCGGCTACCTAGAGGGCGCGCTGGAAGCGGCGGAAGCGGCGGTTAAAGAAATCGCTGAGCGGGCAACGCTGGACCGCATGGCGGGGTAGGCGCTCAGCCCCCGAGCGGTCCCCGGTACAGGTTCAGCAACATCGGCTGTTCGAAGACATAATCGTCCGCCTGCGTGCGCCCTTCCTCGAACAAGCCACGGACCTCTTCGGTCTCCATGTGCTCGCGTTTGACATCGATATAGGTATGGCCGGTGATGCGCGTCACCATCGCCTCGAAATTCGGGTAAGTGGGGAATTGCGCGTAGTGGAACATCTCGGCGCTGCGAAACAGCCCCGTCGCCGTGCGCTGAAGGGCCGCCTGTGCCTCGGTGCGGACAAGGGTTTCGTCGTTGAACGGGCGCATGACCTTGAAATGTGAACCGGTCATCCCTGGCTCGACCACGCAAAGAAATCCGGTATCCGGCTTGACGATCCGCGCCGCCTCGGCGAGGGCGGCGTCCATCTGGGCGACCGGGACATGGTGGAGCGAACGGAAGAAGAAGACGCCATCGACGGAGCCTGTCGGGAAGGGCAGGCTCTCGGCGCGGCCTTCAAGGAAGGTCAGCCCGTCGGTCGGCGCGGCGTTGCGGTTCTTCTCCGCCTGGATCGGGTCCGGCTCGATACCAGTGACGCTGGCCCCCAGCGCGCAAAGCTCGCGCGAGACCTTGGCCGGGCCGCAACCAACATCGATCACGCGCAACCCGTTAACGGTAAGGCACGCGCTGATCGCCTCGATATCCGTCAGCTTGCCGAGTTCCTTACGGGCGTTATCCATACGATTGTTTCCTCATAAATTTGAGTGGTTTTCCCTGGCTTTAGCAGCCGGGGGGTAAATAAAAAAGTCTCGCACGCCAATCCGCCAGCCCCGGGGGTAGGCGGATCACCAGGGGAGCGGCGTGCCGCGATAGTCGAAAAATCCACCGGATTCCGTCGAGGTCAGGGTGTCGATAACGCAGAGCAACTGGTCGGCGGTCTGGATGGCGGGGCGGACTTCCAGGCCGGTCTTGGCGAAAGGGGCGGAAAGTTTGCTGGTCACGGTGCCGGGGTGGAGCGCTGCGCAGATCGCCTCGGGACGCTGGCGCTTCAGCTCGATGGCGGCGGTATGGACGAATTGGTTAAGCGCTGCCTTGGAGGCGCGGTAACTGTACCAGCCGCCGAGATGGTTGTCGCCGATACTGCCGACCTTGGCGGAGAGCGTGACGAACAGGGATTTCCCCGCCCGTGGCAGAAGTGGCAGGAAATGCTTCATCAACAAGGCAGGGCCAATGGCGTTGATGGCGAAGGCCCGCGCCATCTGCGCCGGGTCCAGCTGTCGCCAGCTTTTCTCGGGCATGGCGTCGGCGTCGTGGAGGAAGCCGGTCGCGTCGATGATCAGGCGCGGGGCGATGCCGAGGTCCAGGATATGGCGGGCGGCGTCTGCGAGCGTGTCCTCGCGAGTTAGATCCAGGGCAGGCGTGCCGCTTCTGGAAAAGCCGATGGCACGCGAGAAGCGGACGTCACCGCTTAGGCGCGTCAGCAGCGCGGCGCCGATGGCGCCCGAAGCGCCAACCACGATGGCAAGCCCGCCAACGGGGAAGGAGAGCAAACCCCCGTCAGCTGTCAAGGGGTGAACCTGGCGGGGGTTTGCTTCATCGTTTTTGAGATTAGACGTAATCTGCGGCCACCGTTTCGTCGCCCGCGCGGTCGCTGGCCAGAGCGTTCAGCGGCAGGCTGAGCAATGCTGCCACGGCGGCGTTCAGGACGACCGTGGCGAGCGCGATATAGCTCGGCAAGGTGTAGCCCAGAACGTGGAACGGAAAGATCGACCCGGCGAAATGGTTCAGCGCCACGAGATAGGTCGCGCTGATGATCCCGATCGCCCAACCCGCAAGCAGCGCCCAGCCGTTGAAGAAGCGCGTGAACACCGAGAAGGCGATGGCGGGGAAGGTCTGGATGATCCACATGCCGCCCAGCAGTTGCAATTGCACGGCATAGCTGTTGGGGATCAGCAGGATAAACGCCACCGCACCGACCAGCATCACAATGGAAAACAGTTTCGCCAGCAGCAATTCGCGAGCCTGTCCGGCGGGAGAGAGGAACTGCGAGCAGATGTCGCGGGTGAAGATGTTGGCCGCTGCGATGGCCATGATCGCGGCGGGCACCAGCGCGCCGATGGCGATGGCGCCGAAGGCGATGCCCGCAAACCAGCCGGGCAGGCTGTTCAGCAGCAGGGCCGGGACGGCAAAACTGCTGCCGTACTGCGCAAAACCCGCCGCGAACTGAGGCATGGTCTTGACCCCCGCCGCCACGGCCATGAAGCCGATCAGCGCCAGCAGGCCGAGCAGGACCGAATAGGCCGGAAGCAGGGCGGCGTTGCGCCGGATCACTTTCGGGCTAGATGCGCTCAAAATACCGGTCATGGCGTGCGGATAGAGAAACAGCGCCATGGCCGAACCCAAAGCCAGCGTGGCGTAGCCGGTGTAGATGCCGCCGCTGCCCGCCTTGGGCGGCGCCAGCAGGAGCTTCGCCGGGGGGATTTTGGCGAAAATCGCAGCGAAGCCGCCGAGGTGTTCGGGGATGACAATGACGGCGACGATCACGGTCAGATAGATCAGCAGGTCTTTCACGATCGCAATCATCGCCGGGGCGCGCAGGCCGGAGGTGTAGGTGAACGCCGCCAGCACGGCGAAGGCGATGATCAGCGGAATATGTCCCGGCAGGCCGAGTGCGCCGATGACCGTCTGCATGCCGACGAGTTGCAGCGCGATATAGGGCATGGTGGCAACGATCCCGGTGACCCCGACAGCAAGCGCCAGCCAGCGGTTGCCGTAGCGTCCGCGGAGAAATTCCGGGCCGGTGATGTAGCCGTGCTTGTGGGCGACTTTCCAGAGTTTGGGGAAGACCAGATAGAGGATCGGGTAGATCAGAACCGTATAAGGCACGGCGAAAAAGCCGATGGCGCCAGCGCCGAACATCAGGGCCGGGATCGCGATGAAGGTATAGGCGGTGTACAAATCCCCGCCGAGCAGGAACCAGGAAACCCAGGTACCAAAACGCCGGCCCCCTAAGCCCCATTCGACGATATGGCTCATATCCCCCGCCTTCCAGCGCCCGGCGAGAAAGCCGAGGATGAGAACAAAACCAACCAGGAGTAGAAAGACGATGGTCGCGACGGGATAGGTCATGCGTCGTCTCCCAGATCGCGGTCTTCCACGAGGTATACGATATAAATCAGTAATGCGCCCACGGCCACGGTGACGATCTGGTACCAGTAGAAAAACGGAAAGCCGAACAAGGTTGGGGTGGTGCGGTTAAAGAACGGCACGGCCAGCGTAATCACGAAGATCGGCAAAAACAGGAGTTTGATCATTGGACCACCGCCGTCAGCGCCGACGATGCCATCGCGGGGGCGGTCATGGCGTGAAATGACGCCAGGGCTGCGCCGTGCCGGGGCGCGGCGCAGGGATCGTCTGTGGGGTACGCAAGCTTGTCCATAAATAACCGCCTGAAAAAGGATGCCGATGAGAGGGCCAGAGGGGAGTTTTCGCCGGCCTTAGGTGCTGAGCCCATATACTGCGTCGGGGCGCAGTATCAAGGGGTTACACAACGATTCATGTTGCAACAAAGCGCAAGCTGGCCCGGCTGGAGGGACGGGGGCCGGACGGTGACGCTACGGGTGTTTTTGGGCGCGATCGCCTGCTGGCTTGGGGCGTCGCGGTATTTCACGCTTGACTGTGTAAGAAACTTACACAATACTCCCGCTCGCAATAGTTGTGGACACCTGAAGCCATGGACATCTCCCCTTTGAGACTCTCCGAAACGGACAAGGCGGCTCTACCTTTGAGCGCGCCCGTCCGCCTGCCCGCAGACTTGAGGCGGTCTCGGACAACGCACCGGTTTGCCCGGCAGCGGATCAAGGTGATGCTGTATTCTCATGATACATTCGGGCTCGGGCACTTGCGCCGGAACCTCGCGATTGCGGTGCGGATGCTCGCGCATCCGGGGCGGTTCAGCGTCACGCTGCTGACCGGATCGCCAGTGATCGGGGCTTGGAATCTGCCGCGCGGCCTGCGGGTCCAGCCTTTGCCGCCGGTGGTTAAGGTTGCGGCGGAAACTTACGCGGCGCGTGATGACCAGGCCATGTTTGGGCTGGTGAAAGGGTATCGGGAAGCATTGATCCTCAAGCGGATATTGCGCGACCGGCCCGACGTGTTTCTGGTCGATCATGCGCCCGCCGGGATGAACGGCGAATTGCTCTCGGCGCTGGCGTTGATCCGGCGCGAACTGCCCAGGACCCGGGTTATTCTGGGTCTGCGCGATATTCTCGACAGCCCCGAGACCGTGCGCAGCATCTGGGCCGCCCAGGAAATCCCCGGCCTGCTCGCCCAGGCGTATGACGAGATCTTCGTGTACGGCAGCGAGGCGCTGTTCGATGTGATCAAGGGGTATGGCATCAGCGGGGCGATTGCCCAGCAGGTGCGCTATTGCGGCCATGTGGTGGCGGCCCCGGAAGCCGAGGGCGATGGGGCGCTGGCAGGTGTGTGCTGGAATCAGGACGCGGCGGCTGGTCGTCCGGTGGTGCTGGTCTCGGCGGGCGGGGGCGGGGATGGTTTTCCAATGATGCAGGCCTATCTCCAGGCGTTGCACAATCTCCCGGCGAACCTTGCTTATTCCGCGATGGTCATGGGGCCGCTGATGGCGCTTGCGGAGAAGGCCACGCTGCGTGGGTTGGCGGCGGGACGCGAGGATGTCGAACTGATCGACCATACGACCGATCTGGTGCCTAGCCTGCGGGCGGCGGCGCTCGCGGTCGCGATGGCGGGCTATAATACCAGTGCTGAGATTATCGCCAACCGCAAGCAGGCGATTCTGGTGCCCAGGCAAGGGCCGCGCGCCGAGCAGTTGTTGCGCGCCCGCCTGCTGGCGCGGCTGGGGGTTGTGCGCAATGTGGAGCCGGGCGAAAATCTCGCGGCGCGGCTGGCCGCGGCCTTGACGGAGGCGCTGGTGGCGTCGCCGCCGCTGGCGGCCTGCTGGGAGGCGCTGGACCTCAACGGGGCGGATTATGTTGCCAACCATCTCGCGGTTCTGATGCAGAGCCAGATGGCGCGCGTGGTATGAGCGCGATAATCCCCCCCGGCGAAGGCCCGGTTGCTTATGTGATGAAGCGCTATCCGCGTCTGACGGAGACCTTCATCCTTAACGAAATCCGCGCCATGGAACGGCTCGGCGCGGATTTGCGCATCTTCTCGCTGCTACCGCCCGAACCGCCGCCGTATCACCCGATCGCGGCGGAGGTTACGGCACCGGTGACTTATCTGCCCGCGGAGGGGTTCGAAAAATGGCGGCGCACGCTGGGCGCCCATATGGCCTGTTTCGCCAAATCACCTTGGCGCTATGCGAAAGCCCTTGGTCGGGCGGTGCAATGGTCGGTGGGCTCGCCCTCGCTCGCGGCGGTTTGGAAGCAGTTCGGCCGCGCCGGGGTGGTTGCCGCCACCTGCCAGGCGCAAGGGGTGCGCCATATCCACGGGCATTTTGCCAATGCGCCGACGGCGGTGACGCATTTTGCCAGTCTCTTGAGCGGTATCCCTTTCAGCTTCACCGCCCATGCGAAGGATCTCTATCTCACGCCTCACAGGATTATCGCGCGGCGCGGCGCGGCGGCCAGCTTTATCGCTACGTGTACTGATTATAACGTGCAGTATTTGAACGAGGTGCTGGCGCCCGAGCATACCGTCAAGGTTCACCTAGTGTACCATGGCATCGACCTGGCGATGTTCAACACCGCGCCCGCGGCGGCTTCTGCCCCGCGCAAGGGGAAATTGATTCTTTCCGTTGGACGTCTGGTACCCAAGAAGGGGCATGATACGCTGATCGCCGCCTGCGGGTTGCTGCGCGACCAGGGGGTGGCGTTCACCTGCATGATCGTGGGCGGCGGGCCGCTGCGCGACGAGTTGGCCGGGCAGATTGCCGCGCTGGGACTGGAGGCGCAGGTCAGCCTGGGCGGGGCGATGACCCAGGTAGAGCTGATCAAACTCTACCGGCAGGCTGATTTATTCGCGCTTGCCCCGTTGATCACCGAGGATGGGGACCGTGACGGTATTCCCAATGTCATCGTCGAGGCGATGGCTACCGGCGTGCCGGTGGTCTCCACGGCGATTTCGGGCATCCCAGAAATTATCCGCGACGGCGAAACCGGGCTGCTGGTGCCGCCCCGCGAACCAGCGATTTTGAGCGTGGCGATGGCGCGGATGCTGGCCGATCCGGCCTCCGGACAGGCGATGGCGCGGGCGGCGCGGGCGCGGCTGGAGAGCGAGTTCGATCTCTGGCGCACGACGACGCGGTTGCACCGGCTAATGGGCTGCGCGGATTGCGCCCCCAAACCTACGGGAAGCCGGCTGATGGCGACTTCCGAGATGGCGGATGCGTCATGAAGATCCTCTATCTCAATGCCGACCGAGGGATTCCGGTTTGCGGCGACAAGGGGGCCTCAGTGCATGTCCGGGCGTTCATTTCGGCAGCGGCGGCGCTGGGGCATGAGGTACTGCTGGTGTGTGCCAGCCTGGGCAGCGGCAATGCATCGCCCCCGGCGCGGATCGTTGAACTGCCCGTGCTGACCGATCGGGCGCTGCTGCGCCGAGAATGTGCGCTGCGCGGCTTGCCCGAGCGCATCCTGGTCGATGACATCGTCCGCCGCGAGCTGGCCCGGTTGGCCTATGACCGCGCCTTACCCGCGCAGGTGAGCGCGCTGCTTGCGCGGGAGAATTTCATTCCCGATGTCGTGTATGAGCGCCACGCCTTGTTCCATCAGGCCGGGGTTGAGATTGCGGCGCGGCTCGGCGTGGCGCGGCTGTTGGAGGTTAACGCACCGCTGATCGAGGAGCAGGCGCGGTTTCGCGGACTGTCTCTCCGTGGGCTGGCGCAGGCGGCTGAGCTTGCCTCCTACCAGGGGGCGGCGAGCGTGATTGCGGTTTCAGAAGCGGTGGCGGCGCATGTCAGGGGTGTTGCCGGGCCGGGCGTGCCGGTCAACGTCGTGCCGAACGGGGTGGATCTGGCGCGCTTTGGCCAGCGCGGCGCCGGGGCTGGGATCCGTGAGAAGCTCGGCATCGGGGCTGGCCCGGTGATCGGCTTCATCGGTAGTTTCAAGCCCTGGCATGGTATGGGGTTTTTGCTCGATGCCGTGGCGGCGCAAGGGGCTGGACTGGCGGCCTTGCGGATCCTGGCCGTGGGCGATGGTCCGGACCTTGCCGCCTTGCGCGAACGCGCCGCAGAGCCGGGGTTTGTGGGGCGGGTGATCCTGCCAGGGCGGGTTGCGCATGCCGATATTCCAGGCTGGCTGGCGGCGATGGATATTACTGTCGCGCCGTATCTCGACCAGCCGGATTTTTATTTCTCGCCGTTGAAAATCGTAGAGTCCCTGGCCGCGGGCAAGCCGGTGGTGGCGCCGCGCATCGGCCAGATCCCGCAACTGGTGCAACATGGCGAAACGGGTCTGCTGTATGAGCCGGGGGATATCGCCGGGTGTGGCGCGGCGCTGGCGCGGCTGGTCGCCGACCCGCAGGGGTGCGCCCGCATGGGCGAGAAGGCCCAAAGTGCTGCCGCGGGCTGGGATTGGCGCGCGTTGGTGGGCCGGATTCTGGCTACCGCCCGCCAGCCTGTTTGCGCATGAGTTCGCGTCGCTCGCATTGGTTGCTCGGGTATCTGATCCCCGAATGGCGCGGGTTGAGCGCCGGGGCGCTGTTCATGACCGCGCGCGCCGCGACCTTGCTGGCGCTGCCCTGGCCGCTCAAATACATCATCGACAACGTCATTTTGCAAAATCCGTTGGCCGGGCCGTTGCGCGGGGTTTTGCCGGACCCGCTCAGCCACCGGATGGAACTGCTGAATGTGCTGGGGCTGCTCACCCTCGGCCTCGGGCTGCTCGACGCGCTGCTGGTCTATCTGGGCAGCCGGAGCTTCCTCGACGCCGGGCAGCGGGTTGTGTTCGCCATCCGGTTCGACCTATTCAGCCATGTGCAGCGGCTCTCGCTCGCGTTTCATCAGCGCCAGCGCAAAGGCGAGGTGATGGTGCGGCTCTCGGGGGATACCCGGCAGTTGCAGGATTTCCTTGCCGCCATCGGCATCGACCTGCTGCCTCATACGCTGACCATCATCGGCATGGCGGTAGTGATGCTGGTGATCGACTGGCGTTACGCGATGATCGCGCTCTCGGTCACGCCGATCCTGTTTCTCATCGTGCGCTATTACGCCGGGCGGCTGCGCGGGTCGCTCAGGGTGGTGCGCAACCACGAGGGCACGCTCTCGGGCGTGACGCAGGAAATTCTGGGCAATGTTCATGTGGTGCAGGCCTTTGCCCGCGCCGCGCATGAGGATGCGCGTTTTGGACGCTTTGCCGATGCCAGCTTGCAGGCCAGTTTACAGGCCAATGAGGTGCAGGCGCAGTTCGCGCCGGCGATGAATCTCGCGATTGCGGTCGCCACCGGCGCGATCGCCTGGTACGGCGCGGTCTCGGTCATTGGCGGGCGTCTCACCGCGGGCGAGTTGCTGATCTTTCTGGCCTATTTGCGCGGCATTGCCACGCCGGTGCGCCAGCTCGCCAAAAGCGGGCGGATTTTTGGCCGGGCGATGGTGGCCCT
>DAOMCN010000009.1:0-22199 GCA_035427885.1 Acidocella sp.
GACGCATCTGGTGTACCGCCAGCCTTTGCCGTTGCGCGGGTTCGACGAGGAACTGCGCATCGGGCTGGCCGAGGCGCTGAGCGCCAATGGCGTTCTGCAATACCCGAGTCAGCCGCCGGTGCGGATTGTTGAGGCCGGGGCGACGCGACATCTGTATCTGGCTGATGGGACGATGCTCGAGGTCGATCTGGTGTTTTTCGCCACCGGGCGGGCGCCGAATATTCGGGGGCTGGGGCTGGAGCGAGCCGGAGTTAGGACCGCCGAGGGCGGCGCTGTGATCGTCGATGAGGAGCTGCAGACGAGCGTGCCGGGTGTTTATGCCATTGGCGATGTCACCGACCGGCTCAACCTGACCCCAGTGGCGACCGCCGAGGGACATGCGCTGGCGGATACGCTGTTTGGCGGCAAGGCGAGGCGGATCAGCCTCGATAACGTGCCGACGGCGGTGTTCTCCTCACCGCCGGTTGCGACCGTCGGGCTGACCGAGGATCAGGCGGCGGCGCGCGGCGCGGTCAAGATTTTTGTCACCAAATTCACGCCGATGCGCCACACGCTCTCTGGGCGCGTGCGCCGGAGCATTATGAAACTGGTCGTCGATGCGTCAACGGATAAGGTACTCGGCGCACATATGCTGGGCGAGGATGCGCCCGAGATCCTGCAAGGAATTGCCATCGCCATTACCGCCGGGGCAACGAAGGCGGATTTCGATCGGACCATCGGAATCCACCCCACCGCGGCGGAGGAATTCGTTACTTTGCGCACTCAGACCAGGGTTGCGGGAGTTGAACAAACACCCGAGTAGCGCGCGAACGAAATTCGCGCGATAATAAACTAAAATTATACGCCCTTGGAGACATGATGGATACGATCACCCCGGCCCGGCACCATAACGATGGCTGGACACCCGCAAGTTGGCGGGACTGTCCGATCCGTCAGGTGCCCAGCTATCCCGACGCGGCAAAGCTCGCCGCGATGGAAGCGCGGCTAACGCGCTTTCCCCCGCTGGTGTTTGCGGGCGAGGCGCGCCGCCTGCAGGCGCAGCTTGGCCAGGCGGCCGCAGGACAGGCTTTTGTTCTCCAGGGCGGTGATTGCGCCGAGAGTTTTGGCGATTTTACCGCCAATATCATCCGCGATACCTTCCGCGTGTTATTGCAGATGGCCGTGGTGATGACGTTTGGCGGCGCGGTGCCTGTGGTCAAGCTCGGGCGCATGGCAGGGCAGTTCGCCAAGCCGCGCTCCTCGGACAGCGAGACCATCGGCGATGTCACCCTTCCCTCTTACCGGGGCGATATCGTCAACGGGCCGGATTTCTCGCCCGAGGCTCGGATCCCCGACCCGGCGCGCATGGAGTTTGGCTATTTTCAGTCGGCAGGGACGCTCAACCTGCTGCGCGCCTTCGCTTCCGGTGGGTATGCGGACCTGCACGAGGTGCACCGATGGAACCTGGATTTTGTCGCGCGCTCGCCGCTGGCAGAACGCTACCGCGACCTCTCTGCGCGCATCGATGAGACGCTGAATTTCATGGGAGCCTGCGGGCTGACCAGCATCACCGCACGCCAGATCCGCGAAACGGATTTCTACACCAGCCACGAGGCGCTGCTGCTGCCCTATGAACAGGCGCTCACGCGAATCGATTCGACCACCGGCGAGCATTATGCCTGTTCCGCGCATTTCCTCTGGATCGGCGATCGCACGCGCCAGTATGACGGCGCGCATGTCGAGTTCATGCGCGGGATCCGGAACCCGATCGGTATGAAGGTCGGCCCGAGCATGGAGGAGGACGATCTGCTGCGGTTGATCGAGAAGCTCGACCCGGAAAACGAGCCGGGACGCCTCACGCTGATCGCGCGCATGGGCGCCGACAAGGTGGCGCAGAAACTCCCCCCACTGCTGCGCGCCGTCAAACGCGCCGGGCGCACGCCGGTCTGGCTTTGCGATCCGATGCACGGCAATACCATCAGCACAGAACAGAAGATTAAGACGCGGCGCTATGAGGCGATTGCCGCCGAACTGCGCGGGTTCTTCGAGATCCACGCGGCCGAAGGGACGACGCCGGGCGGTATGCAGATCGAGATGACCGGGCAGGATGTCACCGAATGCGTTGGCGGGGCGCGTGGCCTCTCCGAGCACGATCTGGGTAGCCGTTATGAGACATTCTGCGATCCGCGACTGAATGCCGAGCAATCTCTGGAACTCGCGTTTCTCATCGCCGAGGAGCTGAAATCCCGTCGGGCCTCGCGGCCAGGCGCATGACCCCGGCCCCCTTGAGCGACGCGGAAATCGCTGCGCGTACGGATGCATATTTTAACCGCACCCGTGATATTGTGGCGCGGTTCGGGGATAAGCGCGTCACCTATGCCGTGTTTCTGCGCCGCCCGGTGGTGTCTGCTCCGGCGTTGATGGTTGAATGGCTCGAGGCAGTCGCGCTGGCGCGGGGGCAGAAGATCGAGATTGAGGTGATGTACCCGGAAGGGACATGGGTCGGTGCCGGCGAGCCGCTGGTTTATATCACCGGCAGCATGGCGACGCTCGCCAATCTTGAGACGCTGCTCTTGCAGAAGATCGGCGCGGCCTGCGTGGCGGCGCATAATGCGTTCCAGATGTGCGTGGCGCTGCCAAACTCCACCTTTCTGGCGATGGACGCGCGCCACTGCGCGGGGGCGGAGATGCAGGAAATCATGGCCTATGCCGCTTCCGTTGGCTCGCGGGCGGCCCAGACGGAGGGAGCAAAGGGGTTTGTCGGCAATGCCACGGACTGGACGGCGCATTATTTCGGCGCGGTACGAGGCTATGGCACGATGCCGCATGCGCTGATCGGCTATGCTGGGTCCACGCTACGCGCGGCGGAGATGTTCGCGCAGACCTTTCCGCAGGATGATTTGACTGTGCTGGTCGATTACTTTGGCCGTGAGGTGACCGACGCCCTGGAGGTATGCCAAAATTTTTCCGCGATGGCGCAGAGCGGACGACTAGCGGTACGGCTGGATACGCATGGTGGGCGGTTTCTTGAGGGTCTGGACCCGCAGGCGAGCTACGCCGTCCTGGAGCGCCACGCGCCGGGCGCGCTGCGGCGCTACCGTAGCCAGGCGGAGTTGCATTACCTTATTGGCACTGGAGTTTCCTCAGCCGCCATCTGGCGCATGCGCGAGGCGCTCGACTACGCCGGTTTCCCTAAGGTGAAGATCGTTGTCAGCTCCGGCTTCGGCGTTGAGAAATGCAGCGTCATGGCAGACGCGAATACGCCGATCGACGTCGTGGGGACGGGGAGCTTTATCCCCGAGCTGTGGAGCGAGACCTATGCCACGGCGGATATCGTCGCCTATGACGGGACGCCGATGGTGAAGGTTGGGCGCGAGTTCTTGCTACGTACGGCGCGGCGGGATCTGGGCCGATGAGCGCCGCTCCGGCGCCCGCCTGCGCGCATGTAACGATCCCGCGCGCATGACCGACACGCTCAAAATTGCGATTGCGCAGCTCAATACGCAGGTGGGCGCGATTGACAAGAACGTCGCGGCGATTCGCGCGGCGCGGCAGCTGGCTGCGGCGCTGGGCGCGGATCTGGTGGTGACGCCCGAGCTGTCCATTGCCGGGTATCCGCCCGAGGATCTGGTGCTGAAACCGGCCTTCGTGGCCGCCTGCGAGGCGGCGGCGGAAGCGTTGGCGCTGGAGACTGCGGACGGTGGGCCGGGGCTGGTGGTGGGAACACCCTGGCGCGATGGGCAAGGGCTGCATAATGCCGTGTTTGTGCTGGATGGCGGGAAGATCGTCGCACGGCGCAAGAAGCATGAGCTGCCGAATTACGGCGTGTTCGACGAGAAACGGGTTTTTGCGCCAGGCCCCCTGCCCGCGCCGGTTGAATTTCGTGGCTTTAAGCTCGGGATTTTGATCTGCGAGGATTGGTGGTTTCCACGGGTTCCACAGGCGCTCAAAGTAGCTGGGGCGGAATGTCTCATCTCAACCAACGGATCGCCGTTCGAGGATCGCAAGCAGACGACGCGCGTTGCCCTCGCGGCCGAGCGCGTGGCAGAGACCGGGTTGCCCTATATGTTCGCGGCGCTAACCGGCGGGCAGGATGAGATTGTCTTCGACGGGGCGTCCTTCGTCCTCAATGCCGACGGCAAGCTCGCCGTCCAGATGCCGCATTTCGCCGAAGGGATTTGTCTGACGGTGTGGTCGCGCGGCGCGGGGGCGATGGTTTGCGCGCCGCAGGTTCTGGCACCTGAGCCGGAGCGGCTCGCGCTGATTTATGCCGCGATGATGACCGGCTTGCGCGATTACGTGAACAAGAACGGGTTCCCTGGCGTTGTGCTCGGGCTCTCAGGCGGGGTTGATTCGGCGATTTCCGCCGCTGTCGCCGCTGATGCGCTGGGGCCTGAGCGGGTGCGCGCCGTCATGCTCCCAAGCCCTTATACTTCCGAGCATAGCCTGGAAGACGCCGCCGCCTGCGCACGGATGCTGGGAATTCCGTATGAGACGATTCCGATTTCCGGCGCGATGGACGCGTTTGCCGCAGCACTCGCCCCGGCGTTTGCCGGAACGGCGGCGGATATTACCGAGGAGAATATCCAGTCGCGTGCGCGCGGGCTGATCCTCATGGCGCTGTCCAACAAATTTGGGCCGATGGTGCTGACCACGGGTAATAAATCCGAGATGTCCGTGGGTTATGCTACGCTGTACGGGGATATGTGTGGCGGGTTCTCTGTGCTCAAGGATGTTTACAAGACGACCGTGTTCGAGCTCTCGAACTGGCGCAATGCGTTTGTGCCGCCGAGTGCGCTTGGGCCTCAGGGGCCTGCTATGCCTGAGCGGATCATCACCAAACCACCTTCGGCGGAACTGCGGCCCAACCAGACGGACCAGGATTCGCTGCCGCCCTACGATATTCTCGATGGTATCTTGCTCCGGCTCGTCGAGGGTGAGGCGAGCATCGACGAGGTCGTGGCCGATGGGTTTGAGCGCGCAACGGTGCTGCGGGTCAACAAGCTGCTCGACCGGGCCGAGTATAAACGCCGCCAGGCGCCGCCGGGGGTGAAGATTACACCGCGCGCATTTGGGCGCGATCGGCGCTATCCGCTGACCAACGGGTTCACTAATCTCGTCAAGTAGCATGACCGCGGACTTGCCGCGTGCAAAATTCTCACTTTTCCCCCTGCCCTTTTCTGGCGAATAGGGTATTAGACCCTTTGGCCACCGTCTTGGTGGCTTTGTGCTATCAAGGCTGGGGCTGAACCCGGGCGATATTTTGTTGAAGGGTTTTGCTGATGCCGGTGCCGTATTCCGCTGAAGATTTTGACCGGGTTTTCGACGCCACGGTCCTGCGGCGGGCGCAGAGTCTGATTGCTTTCGGCTTTGCTGAGGTCAAGCTGGATGGCGACACTATTACCGGCGAGGTCAAGGACGCCGACGGCAGCACCAAAACTACCAGCATTACCCCCGCACTGGTGGGCAAGCGCATTACCTTTGCCGAGCGTGACTGTTCCTGCGGCGAGCGTGGCTGCCGGCATCTCGCCGCGACAGCGCTGGCGGCGCTGGCGAAGTTTCCGGTTCTGCGCAAGGCCGCCCCGAAAAGCCTGATCGACACCATCATTCCGGCGCATGAACGCCCCTTCCCGCAAGCACCCAGCCGTCCGCGGCCGACCGGGCGGCGCGCCAAGGCGGCGAATATCGCGGCGCTGGCACTGCCTGAAGCGCCCGAGCCGGGGGCGACCGTCCTGGAGCGGAGCGCCACGCCGGTGCTGCATCTACGCCGTCTGCATGGGCCGGATGAATTTGGCCGCAGCCGGATGATCGACGTGCTGACGCTGGATTTCGACTATGGCGGCGTGCGCGTCGATGGCGCGAACGAGGCGCAGTTCATCCGCGTCAAGACGGCGGGGCAGATCGCCTTTATCCGGCGCGACATGGCGGCAGAGGCAGAGGCGCTCGACCAGCTGCGCCCGGACAGCTTCGCGCAGATGCGCGTTGCGGATGGGAAATCCGCCCGTGGGCAGCGGGTCATGGTGTTCCGGGGGCCGGAAGCGGCTGCAAAGTGGCACCATTTCGTCGCGGTGCGGGTGCCTGAGCTGAACGCGCTGGGCTGGCAGAGCAGCGTCGACGCCAACTTTGGGCCGCAGTTGGCCGAGAATGTCGGCAATATCGATGTTACCGTCGAGGACGCCGAGAAGGGGAGCTTCTCCCTCGAATTCGGTATCGAGATCGACGGCGTGCGCCATCCGCTGCTGCCGATCCTTGAACATCTGCTGGCGCGCGGCGGGATCGATGCGGCGCAGATCGTCGAGGGCGAGCTGATTACCAGCATGGAGGACGGGCGGGTGATCAAGCTCCCCGCCGAGCGTATCCGCAGGCTGCTCTCGGTCATGGGCGATCTGATCGAAGCTGCTGGGCGCACCGCCGAGAAGGCGCTTGTGCTTCCCGTGGGCGCTGCCGCAACCGTGCTGGAACTCGAGGATGTGCTCACCACGAGTTGGCAAAACGCGGCAACGATCGAGGCGTATGTCGAGCGGTTCAGGGGCGAGCCGGAGATTATTCCCGTACTGGTGCCCGAGGAGTTTAAGGGCGATCTGCGGCCCTATCAGCAACATGGCGTGGACTGGTTGCAGCATCTCGCCAGCCACGGGCTGGGCGGGTTCCTCGCCGACGACATGGGCCTCGGCAAGACGGCGCAGACCATTGCGAATATTTGCGTTGAGCATGAGGAAGGCCGCCTGACCTCGCCGGCGCTGATTGTCGTGCCGACCAGCCTTGTCGCTAATTGGAGCGCCGAGCTGGGCAAGTTCGCGCCGCATTTGAAGATTGAGGTGTTGCACGGCATGGAACGCCACGAAAAGCGCGAGCAACTCGAGGATGTGCATGTCGTTATCACCACCTATACCGTCCTGACCCGCGATATAGAGGCGATGAAGCAACTGCCTTGGCATCTTGTCGTGCTCGACGAGGCGCAGGCGATTAAGAGCCCGGAAGCGCGGGCGACGCGGGCGGTTTGCCAGTTGCACACTACCAACAAACTGTGTCTCTCCGGTACGCCGATTGAGAACAATCTCGACGAGCTGTGGTCGCAGTTCGCGTTCCTAATGCCGGGATTGCTGGGCGACCGGCGCGGCTTTACTAAGCGCTTCCGCACGCCGATCGAGAAGAACGGCGACCCGGTCTGCCGGGCGCAGCTCGTGCAACGGATCCAGCCGTTCATCCTACGCCGGACCAAGGCCGAGGTGGCGACAGAGCTGCCGCCCAAACATACGATCCTGCGACGTATTACCCTGGCCCCGGATCAGCGCGAGCTTTACGAGACGATTCGCGGCACGCTCTACGAGACCGTGCGCGAGCAGATGGCCGAGCGTACCCTGGCGCAGAGCCGGGTTATCGTCCTCGATGCGCTGCTGAAGCTGCGTCAGGCCTGCTGCGATCCGCGTCTGGTCAAGACCGGCGGCAAGCACGGAACGGAAAGCTCCGCGAAGCTCGACGATCTCATGGAAATGATCGGCGAGTTGGTCCCAGAGGGGCGGCGCATTCTCGTCTTCTCGCAGTTCACCTCGATGCTCGATCTGATAAAGCCGCGGTTGGCGGAAGCGGGCATCTCTTATGTCGAGCTGCGCGGCGATACGCGCGACCGGGCCGAGCCGGTGCGCAGTTTTGAGGCGGGAGAAGTGCCGCTGTTCCTGATTTCGCTGAAGGCTGGCGGGCGCGGGTTGAATCTCACTTCCGCCGATACCGTTATCCATTATGATCCGTGGTGGAACCCGGCGGTTGAAAATCAGGCTTCAGACCGTGCGCACCGAATCGGGCAGACGAGGTCCGTGTTCGTCTATAAGATGATTGCTGTGGATACTGTCGAGGAGCGCATTCTTGAATTGCAGCAACGCAAGGCCGAGCTGGCGAGTATCGCGTTCTCCGAGAGCGGGGGGATGGCGTTCGATGCGTCGGACATCAACTTCCTCTTTGGCGTCGGCGACGCGGAACGCGACGAAGCGGCCTGAGAGCGGGGCGGGCATGGGCAAGATCGTCTGGCTCGCCTCGTACCCGAAATCGGGCAATACCTGGATGCGCGCGTTTCTGCATAATTATATCGCGCGCCCAGCCACGCCGCAGAGCATCAATGCGCTCACGGAGCTCTCCGCCGTGGAGTGTGCGGCCGCATTTTTTGGCGAGCCGGGGCGGGTACTCTCCACCGAGGAGACGCAGCGGGCGCGCCCGGCGGTGCATGAACGCCTCACACGGCTGCACGGCGATTTCGTGTTCGTTAAAACGCACAATGCGAATCTTGCTATCCATGGCGTCAGACTTTGTACGCCAGCGCAGACGGCGGGGGCGCTCTTTATCGTGCGCGATCCGCGCGATGTGGCGCTATCCTATGCTGCGTTCACCGGACGCAGCTGCGATGAGATCATCGAGTTGATGGGCCATGAGGGGGCGGCGAACCGGGCCAGCGCGGTGCAGGTTTTTGAGTACATGTCGTCCTGGTCTGCGCATGTTGCCTCCTGGGCAGCGGGGGAGAATACGTTGATTACCCGCTTTGAGGATCTGCGCGCCGAGCCGGAGCGATATTTTGGCAGGGTGATCCGCTTTCTCGGCGGGGCGGTGGAGCCTGAGCGGCTGCGCCGGGCGGTTGAGTTCAGCGCGTTCAAGGTGTTGGCGGCGCAGGAGGCGGACGAGGGGTACACCGCCAAGGGCGACGGACCTGGGCCGTTTTTCCGCGCAGGTGAAAGCGGCGGATGGCGGCGCGGGCTAAGCGCCGGGCAGCGCGCCCGGATCGAGAAGGATCACGGCGCGCTCATGGCCAAGCTCGGTTATCTTTAAGCGGCCGAGAGTTGCAGCAGGCCTGCGACGGAGCTGTGAACGAGGCGGTAATTCGCCTGATCGGCAAAGACTGCGCGCAGAAGCTGGTTGTTCAGCCCGTGGCCGGTTTTACTGCCGATGAAGCGCCCGGAGATCGGCGCGCCTGCCAAAGCAAGATCGCCTACCACGTCCAGCAGCTTGTGACGGACGAATTCATCCACGAAGCGCAGGCCTTCAGGATTGAGAATTTTCGAGCCATCGACAACGATGGCATTGGCGAGGCTGCCGCCACGGGCGAGGCCCGCTTTGCGCAGCGCCTCGATCTCGCCTGCCTGGGCGAAGGTGCGCGCCGCTGCGATTTCACCGGCGAAGCTCTCGGGGGAGAGGATAATGGTGTATGCCTGGGCGCCAATCGCCTGGGCGGCGAATTCGATGGCGAGGGAGAGCTCAAAGCCGGAACCGCCGGGCGCGTGCGGGCGCAGTTCCGCGAAGGCGCCGTTATGTTCGACGCGTACGGCGCGCAGGATTTCGAGTCTTTCACGCAGGCCGCCATGTTCAACAATGCCAGCACTCTCAATCAGGAACATGAAGGGTGCTGCCGAGCCATCCAAAATCGGCAGTTCGGGGGCATCGACCTCAATCAGCACGTCGTCCACGCCGCTCGCCGCCAGGGCGGCCATCAGATGCTCGATCGTGCCGACCCGGGATTCGCCGGAATTTACCACCGTGCATAGGCGGGTGTCGTTCACATGATCGAAACGGGCGGGGATTTTTACGCCCAGATCCGTGCGATGAAACACAATTCCCGTGCCGGACGCTGCGGGGAGGAGTTTGAGGGAGACATCGACCCCGCTATGCAGGCCGCAACCGACGCAGGAGATCGCTGTTTTCAGCGTCCGGCGCGCGGCAGCGGGCTCGGTGCTGGTAAAGCTGTATCTGTCTCGCAACGACGACATTCTGTGACCTGTTCCAATTGATGTAGTGCACTTTAGCGAGGCGGCGCGGCAACCGCCAGTCAATCATTATTTCTAATTATGTCGATTTAAGTTATTGATTTTAAATAATTTCACTCTGGTATTGTATCATGAAAACGGTTGTAATCGATAACCACATCGCCGGTTTCGGTGCGTTCGATTACGTCTACGAATCTGTGGCCGAAACGGAAATCCTCAGCGCCATAGACATGGCGGGCAAAAATAGTCTCATTTAGCGTGTCATCCGTGCCCGAGAGCATACACACTAGCACGTTGCCCGCCGCCGCGATGTCCTTTGCCGTCTTGCCGTAAAGCGGGCTTTCGGGGGTTATCGGATGCATAACGAGCCAGCTGAGCGCAAAGATCGGGGAGGTGTCGCGCTCCAGTTTCAACCCGACCATGCGGCGCAGTACACTGCCGGTGCCGTCGTCCTCCTCTTGCGTTATCGTCACGCTCACATGAGCCTCGGCGATCTCGTTGCGCCGTTCGTTAATCATACGGAACATCAGCGTCGGCGTGCCGCGGTAAGTGCGGATGATGGCGACCTTGCTGAACATTATCCGTGCACGCGGTTTGGAAAGCCGGGCGAAGAGCAGGCCCGTGGTCAGCGCCACCGAGAGGAGACCCAAGAAAATTTCCACCGAGCTGATCAAGTTGGCGGCGAACGAGACCGGATATACGGCACCGTAGCCGGTAGTCGAGAGGGTCTGCATCGAGAAGAAAAATGCCGCCGCAAAGCCTAGATGATCAGGGCCGGAGAGACCGCCAATGCGCCAGTACAGTAGGGCAAAAAACAGGTTGATGAAGAGGAAGGCGCCGGCAAGAAGCGCGAACAGGCCCGGCAGGGGTACGCGCATCAGGGTATGGTATAAATCCCGCACTCCGTAGCGGGTAACCCCGCGACGCTCGATCTCGCGCAGCGCCGCCGCCGACAGCGGCGTATGGTTACGGCGCCCAGCGCGGGGCTGCTTCATAACGAGACAAAGGGGCGCTGCCCTTTGTCTCGTCCGATTAGGAACAGGGCGGCGCCCTGTTCCATTTACGGGTTGTTACGGCGCAGGAAGGCCGGGATTTCCAGGCCGATTTCGTCGATCTGCGCCGGGCGGACAGCGGCCCGGGCGGGTTCACGCGGCTCGGGCTGGACGTGCAGATCAGCATGCATCGCCGGTTCCTGGCGAGGCTGCTGCACCGTGGGTGTCGGCTTCGCGCCGCCACCAAACCCGAACACGGATTTGAAGATGCTGGTGCTACGCGGCGTCTCGGTCGCCGGACGCTGCGGCTCGGGCATCGGCGCTGCGGCGCGCACCGGCTGGGCCATGCGCGGCTGTTGCGGCTGCATCTGGGGCTGGGGGGCTGGAACGGGAACGATATGGTCTTCGCCCAGGATCAGTTCATCGGCATCGCGGTTCAGATAGGCGCGCGACAGTAGGGGCGCGGCCGGGGGTTCAGGCACATAGCCCGCGCCACCGCGCGAGACGGGGGCCTGTTGCGGCTGGGTCATGTGCATTGCGGCGTTTTGTGCGGGCATCATGCTCGGGGCGCCGCTTTGGGTGAGCGTCTGTGGCGGGAAAGAGACCTGTTCGGCATTACCGCCGTTGACTACTTGCAGCTTGGGCATCTGGTTCAGCTGCGGGATCGCACCTTCGATGCCCGTCGCCACGACGGAAACGCGGATGCGTCCGGCCAGGCTCTCGTCGAGCGACATGCCGAACATGATGTTGGCGTCCTTATCGACTTCCTCGCCGATGCGGTGCGCCGCCTGATCGACTTCGAACAGGGTCACATCCGAACCGCCGGTGATGTTGATGAGCAGGCCACGCGCGCCCTTCATGTTGGTGTCTTCGAGCAGCGGGTTGCTGATCGCGGCTTCGGCGGCGCGCAGGGCGCGGTCCTCGCCCTCGGCCTCGCCGGTGCCCATCATCGCCTTGCCCATTTCGGACATGACGGAGCGGATATCGGCGTAGTCCAGGTTGACGATGCCGGGCAGGACCATCAGGTCGGTCACGCCGCGTACGCCCATGTAAAGGACGTTGTCCGCCATCTCGAAGGCTTCTTTCCAGCCGGTGCGCTCGTTCGCGACTTTGAAGAGATTTTGGTTAGGGATGACGATCAGCGTATCGACGTAGGCCTGTAGTTCGTTAATTCCTTCCTCGGCGGCGCGCATGCGGCGTTTGCCCTCGAAGGCGAACGGCTTGGTGACGACGCCGACGGTAAGGATGTTGCGCTCACGCGCCATGCGGGCGATCACCGGAGCAGCGCCCGTGCCGGTGCCGCCGCCCATGCCCGCGGTGATGAACACCATATGCGTGTCTTCTAAGTGCCGAGCGAGGTCGTCCGCCGCTTCATCGGCGGAGGCTTTGCCGACTTCCGGGCGTCCGCCCGCGCCGTTGCCCTGGGTGATATGCGGCCCGAGCTGAATGCGCTTTTCCGCCAGCGAACGCTGCAACTGTTGCGCGTCCGTGTTAGCCGCGACAAAATCCACGCCTGGAAGGTTCAGCGTGATCATGTTGTTCACAGCGTTACACCCGCCACCTCCGACACCGATCACGGTGATCCTCGGCGTGAAGTCGGTATGCGACGTCTTCTGGATCGTCAGGTTCAGGGTCATAGGTTCGTCTCCTTAAGGAAATACCGGTAAAGAACGATTCGATTTCATGTCAAACACGATTTATTAAAAAATTGATAACATTGCGGACCCAACCACCGGTCCGCTCAGAGTCAAAGTTTATGTCCTGCATGGTCTGACCTTCGCCGGTGGCGAAGGCGAGCAGGCCGACCAGCGTGGCGAAGTTCGCCGAGCTGGCGGAATCGGGTAGGCCGATCATGCTGCCCGGACGGCCCAGGCGGACGTTGCGCTCCAAAATATGGCTACTCAGCTCACGCACGCCGCCGAGTTGCGAGGCGCCGCCGGTCAACACCACGCGGGTTCCGCCTGCCCGGCCAAGGCCCGCGGTTTCCAGGCGGTCTTTTACCAGCTCGAAGATCTCCTCCAGACGGGGCTTGACGATGCTGATCAACATGGAGCGGGGCATTTTCGCGATGTGGTGCTCGTCCTCGCCCACCTGCGGCACCGGGAGTAGCTCACGTTCGTCGTCTGGGCTGCCCTGGCAGTTGCCGTACAGTGCCTTCAGCCGTTCGGCATGGGCAACGGAGGTCGAGAGACCACGGGCGATGTCGTTGGTGACATGGATGCCGCCCAGCGGCAGTTGCGCGGTATGCAGCACATGGCCATCGCCGAAGACAGCCATTGTGGTGGTGCCACCGCCCATGTCAATCACTGTGGCGCCCAGTTCGCGCTCGTCGCCGACCAGCGAGGCGAGGCCCGCCGCCATCGGCGCGGAAACCAGGGCGGCGATGTCCAACTCGCAGCGCGAGAGGCAGGCCGAGAGCGTGCGCAGGGCGGTGTTGCCTGCGTCGATTACATGGAGTTTTGCGGTCAGCGTGTCGCAGAACAGGCCGCGCGGGTCTGTCACCCCGGGGGTTTCGTCGGCGGAGAAGCTTAAGGGCAGAGCGTGGATGGTGGCGCGGCCGTCGGAGGTGGCGCGGGCGCGGGCTTCACGCACCACGCGCTTGACGTCCTCGGCGGTGACGGCGCGGCCATCAACTGGCCATTGGACGTTGAACAATCGGCTCTCGGGCTGGCCGCAGGAGAGGTTGACATAGACCGATTTGAGCCTTGTGTCGGCCATGTCCTCAGCGGCGCCGACGGCGGCGCGGATGGCTTTTTCCGCCTCGTCCAGATCGACGATGCCACCCGATTTGATGCCTCGGCTCTTCTGCCAGCCAAAGCCCAGGGCGCGCAGGCGGCCATCGGATTCGGCGCGGCCGATCAGGCAGGCGACTTTGCTGGAGCCTAGATCGAGCACGCCAAACGGACCGGAGCGGGTGTTGCGCGCGCGCAGCGTGTCGTCGGACTGCGGCTTGGCGCCGCGCTCAAGGGGCGGCGTGCCGCGCAACATCTCGCTCATGTGTGCTGATCCTTGGCGGCTGGAGTGGTGGGAGCGGCCGAATAGGGATGCACGACCAGCTTGCCTTGCAGGCGCATGTCGATGTCCTCCACCGGGCGGTCGAGCAGTTTCAGGCTTGATTGTAGGGCGGCGAGCTGGTCGATCGCGTCCTGCACGTTATCGGTCGGCAACTTCACCACGGTCTTATTTTTCAGGACCAAATCCCAGCGCAGGCCATCGACACGCTCTGCAGCCACGACGTGCGAGAGCACTGTGGGGTCGGTTTGTAATTCTGACATCAGGGTCTGCGCGTTTTGCGGCGCATCGGACCCGACCAGCAACAGCAGGTTGGGATCGCGGCGCTTGGCCAGGGCGGCGTCCTGGCCGGGGATTACGTTGCCCGATTTGTCGATGAGCATGAACTGGGTGGGACGACCATTGCCGCCAGTTTGCCAGATTGCATAGGCGGCGCGCTCGGTGATGTTCACCCGCAAAGTGCCGGGAAGTTCGCGCTGGAGGGTGACGCTCTGCACCAGGCCGAGCCGCTCCAGGCGCGACTGGGCGGCGGCAAGCGAGAAGCCTAAGGTCGGCGTTCCCGGCTCAACGCCGATGGCCTGGGCGAGCTGCGCCGGGTCAATGTTCTGCGCGCCCGAGATCTCCACTTTGGTGATGCGCAGGCCAAGATCCGCCGCGAGTTGCGCGAAGCCAAAACCGTCGTGGCGCGGTGCCGGGTTGAGGGGCGGCGCGGGTCTGACGGCGGGCGGCGGTATGATGGCCGAGACGGAGCGGAACAGTTCGGAGCCGACCACCAGGACCGCGCCCAGGCCGAGTAGCCAGAGGCCAGGCTTCATGCTCCGGCGCACGCGGCGGAAGAACAGCTTGCGCGCGGTCAGTCGATCCTGCGGGACCGCGGCTTTTTTGACGCGCGGGCGCGGCTTGGACAGTGCCGGGCGCGATACGGTGGGACGGGCGGTGGCGCTTAATCGCGACATGTCGCCCGCTCCACGATCCAGCGGCACAGGCTGGGGAAGTCCATGCCGGTATGGCCCGCCTGCTCGGGCAGCAGAGATGTTGCCGTCATACCCGGCTGGGTGTTGACTTCGAGCAGCACGAGGCGGCCGGTTTCCTCATCATAGCGCAGGTCCGAGCGTGAAGCGCCGCGGCAGCCTAGCGCCTTATGCGCGGCGACGGCGATGTCCTTGGCGCGACGTTCGATCTCGGGCGAAATCTCCGCCGGGATAACGTGGCGCGAGCCGCCTGCGGCGTATTTGGCGTGGTAGTCGTAGAATTTTTCGGCGGGGAGGATTTCCGTCACCGCGAGGGCGCGGTCCTCCAGCACGCCGACCGTCAGCTCGCGCCCAGGAATGTATTGTTCCACCATCGCCGGTCCGAAATGCCATTCGCAGGCGATCTGCGCGCCATTATTGTCGCCGGGTTTGACGATATAGACGCCGACGGAGGAGCCCTCGTTCACCGGCTTGACCACATAGGGCCGGGGCAGCGGGTCGTGGTCCGCGAGCTCGGAGATGTCGATCACGCGGTGCGGCGCGACGGGCAACCCGGCATGGGCGAAGACGGCCTTGGCGGCGGATTTGTGCATCGCCAGGGCGGAGGCGCGCACGCCAGAGTGGGTGTAGGGCAGGCCCAGATAATCCAGCACGCCCTGGATCGTGCCGTCCTCGCCGAAACGTCCGTGCAGGGCGTTGAAGACGACATCCGGGGGCGGCGTGAGCGCCGCGATCAGGGCGGCGAGATCGTCGCCCACCTCGACCGGCGTAACCTCGAATCCGGCCTCGCGCAGGGCGGCGACCACCTGCGCACCAGAGCGCAGCGAGACTTCACGTTCGGCGGACATGCCACCCAGCAAGACAGCAACTCGGGTCATCCCGGTACTCCGATTCGTTTGATTTCCCAATGCAGGGACACGCCCGACGCGGCGGCAACGCGGCGGCGGACTTCCTCGCCCAGGCTTTCCAGGTCGGCCGCAGTGGCGTCGCCGGTATTGAGCAGGAAATTACAGTGCAGTTGCGAAACCTGCGCGCCGCCGTGCTTGAGGCCGCGGCAACCGGCGGCGTCGATCAGCTCCCAGGCTTTTTGTCCAGGCGGGTTGGCGAAGGTGGAGCCGCCGGTGCGCGCGCGTACGGGCTGCGAGAGTTCGCGGCTGGCTTTGATTTCCGCCATGCGCGCGCCGATCCGTTTCGCATCGCCCTTCTGCGCGCGCAGGCGGACGCGTACGACGACGCCATCGGGCGGCAAATTAGCGTGACGGTAGGAGAGCAAGAGGGCTTCGCACGGCAGACGCACCAACTCGCCCGAGCGCGTTACCAGCTCCACCCAGTCAAGCACCTGTTTGATGTCGCCGCCGTAAGCGCCTGCGTTCATCGCGACGGCGCCGCCGATCGTGCCGGGGATGCCTGAGAGGAACTCCACCCCGGTGAGTGCCGCCGCCGCGGCGTGTTCGGCGACGGTCACGTCGAGCGCCGCGGCACCGGCGATGATGGCATCTTCCTCGACAATAATCTCGCCGAAGCCGCGGGCAAGTTTGATGGCGACGCCGTTAATGCCACCATCGCGCACGATCATGTTGGAGGCGGCACCGATGACCGTCACCGGCATTTCCAGGGGGAGTTTTTGCAGCAGGGCGCAGAGATCTTCCGTATCCGCTGGACGGACCAGAAACTCGGCCGAGCCGCCGACGCGGAACCACGTCATCGGCCCGAGCACGGCATTTTCGGCCACACGTCCGCGAATGGCGGGGATCATCTGCGCACTCCCGCCTGTTTTGCGTGACTTTGCAGAGTTTGCAGCGACCCGGGCAAGGCCGCCGCCCATTGGGTGATGTTGCCCGCGCCGAGACAAACCACATAGTCGCCCTGGCGGGCGACGGCGTGGACCATTTCGGCGAGATGCGAGGGGTCGGACAGCGGCACGACCTGGCGGTGGCCGCGCGCGCGCAGGCCCTCCACCAAGGCGTCGCGGTTCACGCCTTCGATCGGCGATTCGCCTGCCGGGTACACGTCGGCGACGATGACGGTGCCTGCGTCGTTCATGCAGGTGCAGAATTCTTCAAACAAGGTCTGCAAACGCGAATAGCGGTGCGGTTGGACGATGGCTACGACGTCACGCGCGCCAGCTTGGCGGGCGGCTTTCAGCACGGCGGCGATTTCCACCGGGTGGTGGCCGTAATCGTCGATGATCGTTATGCCGCCGGCCTCGCCGGTTTTGGTGAAACGGCGCTTCACGCCTGCGAAATTCGCCAGCGCGGCTTTGATCTGCGCTTCCTCGATGTCCATTTCCGCGGCAACGGCGATGGCCGCGAGCGCGTTCGAGACGTTGTGGTTGCCCAGCATAGGCAGGCGGAACGGCCCCATGCGCCGGGCACGGCCGGTGATGCGGTCGGAGAAGCGTACCTCGAAGGTCGCGCCGTCCTTGCCGGAGATGATGCGCTCGGCGCGGACATCGGCCTGCGGGGAAAAACCGTAGGTGATGACGCGATGGTCCGAGAGTGCCGGGATCATCTGCTGGACCGCGGGATGGTCGATGCACAGCACCGCAAAACCGTAGAACGGGATGTTCGAGACGAACTGGCGGTAGCCCGCTTCCATCGCCTCGCGCGTGCCCCAATGGTCGAGATGTTCAGGGTCCATGTTGGTGACGATGGTGATGACACCGGGCAGGCGCAGGAAGCTGCCGTCCGATTCGTCGGCCTCAACCACCATCCAATCGCCCGCCCCCAGGCGCGTGTTGCTGCCGTAGGCGTTGATGATGCCGCCGTTGATCACCGTGGGGTCGAAGCCCGCACCTTCCAGTACCGCTGCGACGAGGCTGGTCGTCGTGGTCTTTCCATGCGTGCCGCCGATGGCGATGGCCCATTTCAGACGCATCAGCTCGGCCAGCATTTCCGCACGGCGCACGACGGGGATGAGCTTGCGCCGCGCCGCGACGACTTCGGGATTGTCCCTTGGCACGGCGGTCGAAATCACCACCACCTGGGCATCGCGCAGGTTCGCGGCGTCGTGACCGATGGCGACGGGGATGCCCGAGGCGCGCAGGCGCGCGACGTTGGCGTTCTCGGAAATGTCGCTTCCCTGCACGGCGTAGCCCAGCTCGTGCAGCACCTCGGCGATGCCGGACATACCGATGCCACCGATGCCGACGAAATGGATGGTGCCAATGGAAAGCGGGAGGGCTCTCATGACGCTGCTCCCGACTCGATGGTTTTCTGCACCAGATCGGCGAGGCGCGCGGCGGCGTCGGCGCGGCCAGCGGTTGCTGCCGCGGCGGCGGCGGTTTGTAGGGTATTCGGGTCCATCAGGATGCTTTCAATTTTAGCGGCCAGCGTCTGGGGCGTCAGACCCGCCTGGTTCAGGGGCCAGGCGGCGGAGATGTCGGCCAGGGCGTCGGCGTTGGCGCGCTGGTGGTCGTCGATTGCGCCGGGAAGGGGAATAAAAATCGCCGGGCGGGCGGCCACGGCAAGCTCGGCCACCGTGGACGCGCCGGAGCGGGCGATCACGAGATGGGCGCTTGCGAGACGCTGCGCGACATCGGCGAAGAAGGGGGAGAGTTCGGCAGCGATGCCTGCATCGGCCAGAGTCTTTGCCGCTGCATCGTGCTCCTGGGCGCGGCATTGCTGGGTCAGCGCCAGGCGGGCGCGCAAGGGGGCGGGCAGTAGGGCTAGGGCCTCGGGAATCAGCGTGCCGAAGATTTTTGCGCCGAGCGAGCCGCCCAAAACAAGGAGGTTGATGCGCTCGGCGGGCGGCGCGTAGCCCTCGCCCTGCAAGGCGGTGATCGCGGGGCGGACGGGGTTACCGAGCAGTACGGTTTTAACGCCTGCCGGAATGGCCGAGGTTTTGGTAAAACTCAGCACCAAAAGGTCGGCCATGCGGGCGAGCAGGCGGTTGGCGCGGCCCAGGACGGCATTTTGCTCGTGTAGGAGGATGCGGGGGCGCTGCGCCAGCAGCCGCGCCGCGAGAACCGGGGCGACGGCGGGGTAGCCGCCGAAGGCAACGACGGCGCCGGGTTTGAGGCGGGTAAGGATTTTGCGCGCCTGAACGGTGCCCTGCGCCAGTGCGAGGACGCCTTTGAGGGCACGCAGGGCGCTGCGGCCCGAGAGACCCGCCCCGGCGAGGACGTGGCATTCGGCCCGGGCGAAGACGGCGGAATTCAGCCAGCCCGAGCGCGTGTCGGTCAGCAGCACGACGCGCTCACCGCGCGCCATAAGGGCGCTGGCCAGGGCTTCGGCGGGGAAGAAATGCCCGCCCGTGCCGCCTGCGGCGATGACAATGGGGGCGCTCATAAATAATCCCCGGCATGGCGGCGGCGGGTGAGTGCCAGGAGGTAGCCCATCTGGATCGAAATCGCCAAGGCTGAGCTGCCGCCATAGGAGAGGAAGGGCAGCGTCATGCCTTTGGTCGGGATCAGGGAAAGCGAAGAGGCCATGTTGACGAAAGCCTGCAGGCCGAAGCCGACGATCAGCCCGCCCGCGGCCAGGACAACGAAGAAATTAGGCTCGGCCAGCAAACGCACCAGCGCGCGCAGCACAATGGCGGCAAAGACCAGGATGACGAACCCGCAGAAAAACAGGCCAAACTCCTCCCCGGCGACGGCAAATACGAAATCGGCGCGCGCATCCGGGAGGTAATGCTTCACCTGTCCCTCCCCCGGCCCGAGGCCGAACATGCCGCCGTTGCCAAAGGCTGAAAGCGCGGTCAGCGCCTGATAGGCGGAGGTTTTCGTCGGGTGGAGGAATAAATCGACGCGGCTGTGGACGTGCGAGATAAAGAAATACGCGCCAACACCGGCGGCGATCACCACGCATCCGGCTAGCGCGACCCATTTTATCTCCATGCCGTCCAGATAAAACTGCGCGAGCACGACCATCGTGAAGAGGAAGGTCATGCCGATATCGGGCTGCGTTTTCAGTAATAGCGCGGTGAGCAGAAACACGCCCAGCGCCGCGCGCTTGCCCGGGAAGCCCGGCGTGCGGCGGGATTCGGCAATCAACCAGGCAGAGATGATGATAAAGCCGGGGCGCAGGAATTCGCTGGGCTGAATGGTGAAGCCAGGCAGCGAGATCCAGCGATGCGCACCGTCCACCTCGGTGCCGTGCACGAGGGTGAAGGCGGTCAGGAAGAAAAACAAAATCCCCAGGCCGAGTGCTGAGAGCTTCACCTGGCGCAGGGTCAGCATCGACATGGCGAGCATCACCAGCCCGCCGCAGGCCAGGAACATGATCTGCTTGAGCATCGCGACGGTGTGCGGGTCGGTCAGGTGCATGGACAGGCCGGGAGTTGCCGCCAGGGCCAGCACATAGCCGATACCGATCAGTACCGCGAGGGCGAGGAGGGTAAAGCGGTCCACACTCCACCACCAACGGCCAATCACGGAGGTATCTGCGCGATTAAGCGGCGGCATGGTTTTGCTCCCCCCGCGCCAGGGCTGCAAAGGTCTCGCCGCGTACTTCGAAATTCGGGAACTGGTCGAAGCTCGCCGCCGCCGGAGAAAACAGGACGACGCCCACGCCGCTTGACTTGGCCAGGGCGAAGCCTTGGGCAACGGCGGCGTCCAGGGTTTCGACAACCTCATGTGCAACGCCATGCGCGGCGAGGGTCCGGGCGAAGGCGGGACCGTCACGGCCGATCAGGAAGGCTTTTGCGACATGCGGGAAATAGGGCGATAGATCCTCGATGCCGCCCGCTTTGGCGACGCCGCCCGCGATCCAGATAAAACGGTCGTAGCAAGCCATCGCGCGGGCTGAGGCGTCCGCGTTGGTGGCCTTGCTGTCGTTGATGAAGCGGATGCCCGCGCGCAGGGCGACTTCTTGCTGACGATGGGCCAGGCCGGGGAAGGTTTTGATCCCTTCGGCAATCGGCTCGTCCGAAACGCCAAGCGCGTGGGCCAGGGCGGCGGCGGCGGCGGCGTTTTGAGCGTTGTGGCTGCCGGGGAGCGCCCGGGCCGGGCCGGTGACGAAGGTTGCGCCCGAAATGCGCACCACTTTGGCGGGTTGGCTCTCCAGCCAGGCCACCATCTCGCGCGACGGGGCGTCATCCACGCCGATGACCGCGGTGCATCCGGCGTCCTGGCGGGCGAAGATTTCCCGCTTGGCTGCGGCGTAGCCGACCATATCGCCGTGGCGGTCCAGGTGATCGGGGGAAAGATTGAGCATTGCTGCCGCATCAAAGCGCAGGCTGGCGAGTCTCTCCAGCATATAGCTCGACATTTCCAGCACATAGATGCCGGTGTCGGGCAGCAGGGGCAGGGAGAGCGCCGCCGGGCCGAGATTGGCGCCCGCCGCGTTGGGGATGCCAGCGACGCGGAGGATATGGGCAAGCAAGGCGGTGGTGGTGGATTTACCGTTGGTGCCGGTAATGCCGACAAAGCGCGCTGCACTGCCGCTGGCGCGCACGGCGCGGTAGAGCAATTCAGCGTCGGTGAGGATCGGGACACTGCTTTGCGCCGCCCAGAGCGCCTCGGCATGCGCCTTTGGCCCACGGTGGGCGATGCCGGGCGAGAGCACCAGCGCGTCGAGCCTGCCTGGTACTTCGCTGGGGCGCAGGACCGTGAAGCCTGTGGCGGCCTCGCGGGAAGGCACCGCATCATCCCAGACGAAGACTTCCGCGCCCATCTCGCGCAACGCCGTGGCCGCAGGCAGCCCGGCCTTGCCAAGGCCGAGTACGGCGTAGCGTTGTCCGGCTAAAATGGGAGAAAAACTCATCGGATTTTCAATGTGGCCAGACCCACCAACGCGAGGATCATGGAGATGATCCAGAAGCGGATGACGATGGTGGGTTCGGCCCAGCCCTTCTTCTCGAAATGGTGGTGCAGCGGCGCCATGAGGAAGACGCGCCTGCCGGTGCGCTTATACCAAAAGACCTGAATGATGACGGACAGCGTCTCGACCACGAACAGCCCGCCGACGATGGCGAGCACGATCTCATGCTTGGTGGCGACCGCGACGGAGGCGACCGCGCCGCCCAGCGCAAGGCTGACCGTGTCGCCCATGAAAACGGCGGCCGGTGGCGCGTTGAACCAGAGAAAGCCAAGCCCCGCCCCGATCAGCGCCGAACAGAAGACCGCGAGTTCGCCCGAACCCGGCACGAAGGGCAGTTCCAGATAGCCCGCGAAGATGCGATTGCCGACGAGATAGGCGATGAGCGCAAAAACGCCCGCCACGATGATGGTGGGCACCACGGCAAGGCCATCGAGCCCATCGGTGAGATTGACCGCGTTGGAAGCCCCCATCATCACCAGCATGCCGAAGAGCGGAAAGAAGATTCCAAGCGGAATCAGCACGCTCTTCAAGATCGGCAGGGAAACGCCATGGCCGAGCGGCCCGCCGATATGCACCATGATCCAGATACTGGCGAGCAGGCCGATCACCGCCTGCCCCACCAGTTTCAACCGCCCCGAAAGCCCCTTGGTATTGCGCTTGGTGACCTTGAGATAATCATCCATGAAGCCCAGCGCGCCATAGCCGAGCGTCACGAAAAGCGTTGACCAGACATAA
>DAOMCN010000010.1:0-3299 GCA_035427885.1 Acidocella sp.
TCACGAAACACCCAGCCATCCTCGAAATAGAACCGCGTCTGGGATTCGTCCGAAAGGCTGCTGCCGTGGAAGTCCTTGAGCGAAAAAAGCCGCGCGCCGCGCGCAACCATCCGGGCTGGTGACGTCTTCATCATCGCTCCTCCTGACTTTGATGCACAAGGTACAGACGCGGCACCGTAAAACGCAAATCTAAAAGACCCACATGGTCGATATTTCATCCTTTTGTAGACCAACGGCCGGGAGGTCTGAGAGGTGCGATCTCTAGGCGTCAGACCGTGTTCTCGACATCGCGCAGCCGGTAGCCGACCGCGGGTTCGGTGAGGATGAGCGCGGCGGTTTCCGGCCCGAGCTTACGCCGTAATTGTCCGATATAGACGCGTAGATAGCTCACATCCTCGGCATGGGCGGGCCCCCATATCGCGGTGAGAATTTGCCGGTGGGTCAGTACCCGGCCACGGTTGCGCGCCAGCAACAGCAGCAGCGCATGCTCGCGCCGGGTGAGGGGCAATTCCTCGCCGGACAAGGTCACCTTGTGTTGTGCCGCGTCGATGCTCAGCGCGCCCAGGATCAGGGGTTTGTCGATATTATCCTGGCGCAGGCGGTGGCGCAGCGCGGTACGGATTCGTGCAAGCAACTCGCCCAGCGCGAAGGGCTTCTCGACATAATCATCTGCCCCGGCATCCAACGCGGAAATTATTTCAACCTCGCGATCGCGGGCGGAGAGGATGATGATCGGCACTTCGGTGAACTGGCGCAGGCGCGCGAGCACCTCGTGCCCGTCCATGTCCGGCAGGCCGAGGTCCAGCAGAATGGCGTCCGGCGCGCGCGATGCCGCGAGGCGCAGGGCATCGTCGCCGCGTTCGGCGCGCAGCGGCTCATAGCCCGAGGC
This sequence comes from Acidocella sp., assembly GCA_035427885.1. Classification (GTDB taxonomy): domain Bacteria; phylum Pseudomonadota; class Alphaproteobacteria; order Acetobacterales; family Acetobacteraceae; genus Acidocella. Next base: position 890 of record DAOMCN010000010.1, read on the forward strand.
GGTGAGCGCCGGGGCCAGGAAGCGGTGGATCTGCGGCTCATCATCGACGACAAGAATGCGCCCTTTGGGGATCATGCGGCTACCAGCTCCAAGGTGATGACGGTGCCGGGCAGGCCGTCGGCGGGTAGATCCAGCCTGGGGCTCTGGGCGCTTATACTGCCGCCCATCGCCTCGGTGAAGGCCTTGGCGATGGCCAGGCCAAGCCCGGTTCCGGGGGCGGTCCGGTCGCCGCGCGTCGCGCGGAAGAAGCTGTCGAAGACATGGGGCAGTTCGGCTTCCGCGATACCCACCCCCTCATCGGTGACGCTGAGGAGCAGCTTGGCGCCCCGGCGCAAGGCGATGAGGGAGACGCGCGCGCCATCGGGAGCGTATTTCACGGCGTTGTCCAAGATATTCACCAAAACCTGCTCCAATAACGCCGGATCGGCCAGAACATAAGCCGCGTCCTCGGCAATGTTGACTCCAGCATACATGGCGCCGGGCACACGCGAGATAGCGGCTTCGACCACATCTGCCAGGCGCAGGCGTTCGCGCTTGGCCGAGATCTCGCCGGTTTCCACCCGCGCCATTTCCATGATGTTGGCGAGGAATTTGGTCATGCGCTCGGTGTCCTGGGCAATGCTGGCGAGCAGGTCGGCTTGTGTCGCCGTGTCTAGCGCGGCGCCCGAACGGGCCAGGGTTTCCGCCGCGCCGCGAATGGCGGTGAGCGGGGTGCGTAGGTCGTGGCTGAGCGAGGAGAGTAATGCGGTGCGAAGTTTCTGGTTATCTGCCTGGGCCGCAGTCTGCGCGGTTTGCATGGTCAGGCGCACGCGCTCCAGCGCCATCGCCGCCTGGTCGGCCAGCGTCGCCAGGGTTTGCACCAAAGGGGGAGGGGGTAGGGATTTTGGCCGTGCGGCCAGCACGCCGAGGGATTTTTGCTCTACCACCAGCGGGATGAAACGCCAGGGCACCGAGGGCAGGGTGGTGGTGCCGATGCCGGTTTCGATCTGGTGCTGCATGGCCCATTCGGCGGCGGCCAGCGCGGCCTCGTCCAGCCGGGTATCCGCCGGCTTGGCCTGCACCTGCTCCAGGCCCCGCTTGCCCGCCATCAGCAGCACGCCAGCACTGGCTATGCCAGCGGCCTCCTCGACGATGTCGTGCATGACGTCGCTTAAGGTCGTAGCGCGCGAAAAGCGCTGGCCGAAGAGGGAGATGCGGCGCAACGCCTCGATGCGCGCCCCCGCGGCCTCGGCTTCCAGCCGGACCCTGCCCGCCAGCGTGCCGGTGATCATGCCCACCAGCAAAAAGACGAGCAACGCCACGACATCGCGCGGGTCGTTCACCGAGAGCGTATAGAGCGGCGACAGGAAGAAAAAATTCCATAGAAAAAATCCGCCAAGGGCGGTCGCCAGCCCGGTAGCGCGGCCATAGCGGCTCGCAATTCCGGCGATGACGCCGGTAAAGATCAGGCCCATCGCCTCCTGCGGCAGGTATTGGCGAAGGGCGAGCCCCATCCCGGTCATCGCTGCCAGCAGCGTGGCGGTGGTGAGATAGGGCTCCCAGGGCACCGGCCGTCGAGGCTCGGCGGCGGGGGGCTTCGCAGCGGCGGGAACGGGGACGAGGTGCAGCGTGAAGGCGACGGCCTTGCGCGTCAGCTCCTGGCTGAGGCGGCGCTGACCAAAGCGCCACCATGTGCGCGCTAAGCCGCGTCCAATAACGATATGGGTGATATTATGCGCGGCGGAAAAGTCCAGTACGGCGCAGATGATGTCCCGCGCGGAGACCGTGGCCACCGTGCCGCCGAGTTGCACCATCAGGTCGAGCGCCCCCTGTACACGGGCGTTATCGTCCTGACGCTCGACATGGAAGGCCACCATCGGGGCGCGCAGGGCGTCGGCCAGCCGGGCGGCATGGCGCACCACGTTTTCCGCCGAGGCGTCAGGTCCCACCAACGCCAACACGCGCTCGGCGGCCGGCCAGGGACCGGCGATGGCCTGGGCGCGCATGTAGGCGGTGACGTCCTTATCCACCCGCTGGGCGACACGGCGCAGCGCCATTTCGCGCAGCGCGCCAAGGTTTCCCTCGCGGAAAAAGCCGATTAACGCGCGCCCCGCGACGTCGGGCCGGTAGATCTTCCCCTCGCGGAGACGTGTGCGCAGCTCGGCGGCGGGGAGGTCAACCAGCTCGATGTCGTCGGCCATGTCGAGGACAGTATCGGGGATTGTCTCGGCCACGCGCACGCCGGTGATGCGCGCCACCGGGTCATTCAGACTCTCTAGATGCTGGACGTTCACGGTCGTCCAAACGTCGATCCCCGCTTCGAGGATCTCCTGCACGTCCTGCCAACGCTTTGCGTGGCGCAGGCCCGGGGCGTTGGTGTGGGCCAGCTCGTCTACCAGCAGCAGGGCAGGGCGGCGCTTGAGGGCGGCGT
>DAOMCN010000010.1:3309-21680 GCA_035427885.1 Acidocella sp.
GCCCTCGGTAGGGTACGAGCAGGCGGGGGAGCTGCGCCAGATTCCCGATTTCCTCCGCCGTGCCCGCCCGGCCGTGGGTTTCGATCAGCCCGGCGACGACATCCAAGCCCGCCTCGTGCCTCAGGTTCGCCGCGACCAGCATTTCCCATGTCTTGCCAACGCCGGGGGAGGCGCCAAGGAAAATTTTCAATCGCCCGCGCTGGGCGCGCTGCATATTCGCCAGCAGCGCGTCCGGGTCTGGCCGTAAATCCTCATGGGGCGAAGGCTTTTTCCCCGGTTTTTCCATACGGATTTATGTGGCTGCGAGTCGGTCGAGCGCAAGGTTGAGCCGCAAGACGTTCACATGCCCGGTACCGAGAATGCCGAGGAAGGCGTGATGCGCCATGTGGTTGACCAGGTTAATAACCGTTGCCGCGGGCAGCGCGCGCGCGGCGGCCACGGCGCCGGCCTGGCGCAGGGCGTTGGCGAGGGAAATATCCGGATCCAGACCAGAGGCGGAGGCGGTGACGGCGTCAGCCGGAACTGGGCCCGGGCCAAAGGCCTTGAGATAAGCCGCCACGCGCTGCTTCACCTCGGCAAGCAGCGCGGCGCTGGTAGGCGCAAGGTTGGAGGCGCCGGACTCGCGGGCGTCATAGGGCGTGGGGATCGTGTTGCCGTTTGCGTCCATGCCGCTCAGCGCCGACGGGCGGGGGTGAAAATATTTTGCGGAGGTGAATTCCTGCCCAATGAGCGCGGCCCCCACCACCTGCCCCCGCACCATGATCAGGCTGCCATTGGCCTGATCGGGCAGGGCCAGCTGCACGGCGGCGGTAAAGGTCAATGGGAGGACAAATCCCGTGAGGAGGGTAAAAAGGAGAACCAGCGAAAGGGCGGACCGGAATTCGCGGAGAATGAACATATCCTGTTTCCGTTACGAAAAAATGTTGAAAACCCCGAGGATCATGTCAATAGCCTTGATCCCGGCAAACGGCGCGATAATCCCGCCGACGCCATAAACCAGCAGATTGCGCCGCAGCAGCGCCCCCGCCCCAATGGCGCGGAATTTTACCCCGCGTAACGCGAGCGGCACCAGCGCCACGATGATGAGGGCGTTGAAGATCACCGCTGACAGAATGGCGCTCTCCGGGCTGCGCAACTGCATGACGTTGAGCGCGCCGAGTTGCGGATAGGTGACCACGAAGAGGGCGGGGAGAATGGCGAAGTATTTGGAAATATCGTTGGCGATGGAAAATGTGGTGAGCGCGCCGCGGGTGATGAGCAACTGCTTGCCGATTTCCACGATCTCGATCAGCTTGGTCGGATCGCTGTCGAGGTCCACCATATTTCCTGCTTCGCGCGCCGCCTGCGTGCCGGTCTGCATGGCAACGCCCACATCCGCCTGCGCCAGCGCTGGCGCATCGTTCGTGCCATCGCCGCACATCGCAACCAGCCGACCCTCGGCCTGAACCTTCCTGATATAATCAAGTTTATTCTGCGGCGTGGCTTCGGCGATATAGTCATCCACCCCGGCCTCCGCCGCAATCGCCGCTGCGGTGATACGGTTGTCGCCGGTGACCATGACAGTACGGATACCCATGTCGCGCAATTTGGCGAAGCGCTCCTTGATGCCGGGTTTGACGATATCCTTCAGCTCGATCAGCCCAAGCAGACGCCCATTCGCCGTGACCGCGAGCGGCGTCGACCCGGCGCGGCCAATCTGGCTGACGGATTGGCTGAATACCGCATCGCCCGTGACGTTCAGCGCCTTCAGCACCGAGTCCACAGCACCTTTGCGGTATGCATTCGCGCCAAAGTCCACGCCGGACATTCTGGTGTTGGCGCTGAAGGGAATGATCCGCGCCTCCGCGGGGATTTCCGGCGCGATCTGGTATTTATCGCGCGCCAGCGCCAGGATCGAGCGCCCCTCCGGCGTATCGTCGCCCAGGCTGGCCAGCGCACAGGCCCGCGCCAGCTCTCCCTCGGGCACGCCCGCCGCCGGATAGAAGCCAGAAGCCATGCGGTTGCCGAAGGTGATCGTGCCGGTCTTATCCAGCAGCAGCGCGTCCACATCCCCCGCCGCCTCCACCGCGCGCCCCGAGGTCGCCACGACGTTAAAGCGCACCAGCCTGTCCATGCCCGCAATGCCGATGGCCGAGAGCAGCCCGCCGATGGTGGTGGGGATTAGGCATACCAGCAGCGCCGCCAGCACGGGAATGGAAAAATCCGTCGCCGAATATTTACCAAACTCCACCAGCGTCACCACGGCGATCAGAAAGATCAAGGTAAGGCCGCTGAGCAATATACTCAGCGCGATTTCGTTGGGCGTCTTGCGCCGCTCAGCACCTTCCACCAGCGCAATCATACGATCCAGAAACGTTGCCCCGGCATCGGCAGTGATCTGCACCACCAGCCAGTCGGAGACAACCAGCGTACCGCCGGTGACCGCCGAACGATCCCCGCCCGCCTCGCGCACCACAGGCGCGGATTCGCCGGTAATGGCACTCTCATTCACGCTCGCCACCCCCTCGATAATCTCCCCGTCAGACGGGATAAGTTCGCCCGCTTCCACCAGTACAACATCGCCCTTGCGCAGATCAGCGGCGTGGGTGGGCTGGAAAAGCGCGCGCTCAGGCGGGTTGATCAAAAGTTTCGCCGTCGTATCAGAGCGCGCGCGCTTGAGACTCTCCGCCCGCGCCCGTCCGCGCCCCTCCGCCACCGCCTCGGCCAAAGTGGAAAACAGCACCGTGAGCCACAGCCAGAGGGCGATGGTCACAGGAAAACGCGCGGCTTCGCCATGGAAAAAATCCTCGCCCCCCACAATTGAGACCAACGCCGCGACCACCTCGGTGACGAAAATCACCGGATTGCGCATCAAGTTTATCGGATTGAGCTTGGCAACTGCGTCGAGCGCGGCGTGGCGGAGGATCGCGCCGTCGAACAGGGAGATTGTTTCAGCCTTCGAGCTTGTCATTTTATGAACCCTTAAAAGGTCTTGCCTGCGTAGAGCAGATAGTGCTCAGCCAGCGGCCCCAGCGTATCGGCGGGCAGAAACTGCAAGCCGCCCAAGATCACAATCACGCCTACCAGCAGGCCGATAAAGAGCGGCCCCGTGGTCGGAAACGTGCCCGCGCTCTCGGGCAGTTTTGGCTTCGCGGCGAGCGATCCTGCAATCGCCAGAACCGGGATCATGAAGGCAAAGCGCCCGAACAGCATGGCCGCACCGAGACCGAAATCAAGCAGTGGCGTATCTGCGGCAATTCCCGCCATGGCACTGCCGTTATTCTCGGTGGACGAGGTCCAGGCATAGAGCATTTCGCTCAGCCCGTGCGGCCCGGCATTAGCGAGAGACGCTAAACCCGAAGCCGTGATCAACGAAAATCCCGCCCCGGCCAGAATGAAGAGGGTCAGGATCAGCACCGCGAGCATGGCCAGCTTGACCTCCTTCGCCTGCACTTTTTTACCCAGATATTCGGGCGTCCTGCCCACCATCAACCCGGCGACGAACACCGATAACAACGCGAAAACAATAATGGTATAAAAGCCCGACCCAACCCCGCCTGGCGTGACCTCGCCAAGTTGCATGAGAAAGAGCGGAACCGCTCCGCCCAGCGGCGTGTAGCTGTCGGTGAAGCTATCCACCGCCCCTGTCGATGTTCCAGTGGCGGAAACATTGAAGGTCGTGGAAGCGGCAATACCAAAACGCACCTCCTTGCCTTCCCAGTTACCGTCATGCGCGGCAACGCCGGCGGTGGTTTGCAACGGGTTCCCCGCCGCTTCCCCCGCGTAAGCGCCCACGCATCCCAGGATCAGGATTGTCGCCATCGCCGCCATCAGGGCGCGGCCCTGCGGTTTGTCCTTGACCATGAACCCGAAGGCAATCGGCAGGGCAAAGCCGATCACCAGGTCAAGCCAATTTTCCAGCAGGTTGGTCCAGGCGTTCGGGTTCTCGAAGGGATGCGCCGAGTTGGCGTTGAACCAGCCGCCGCCATTGGTGCCGAATTCCTTGATCGCCTCCTGAAAAGCCACAGGCCCCATCGCGATCGTCTGCGATCCGCCATCCAGCGTATGCGCGGTGGCGAAGGCCACCCAGGGATAGAGTTGCGGCGTACCGGCGGCCACCAGCAGCGTCGCGGCAATAATCGTCACAGGCAGCAGCAGATAGAGCGTGATCCGCGTCAGATCGACGTAGAAATTGCCAATGGCTTGGAGGCCGCCGCCGGTAAAGGCGCGCATCACGCCAGCGGCGGCGGCAATCCCGGCGGCGGCCGAGAGGAACATATGGACGCCAAGGCCAAGCATTTGAGCGCCGTTGGAAATCTGCGCCTCCGGCGCATAGGCCTGCCAGTTGGTATTGGTGGTGAAACTCGCCGCCGTATTAAACGCCAGGCGCGGCGACATTCCCGCAATATGCTGCGGATTCCAGGGCAGAAAATATTGCATCCGCAAGATGCCATAGAGTAGGAGGAAATGGATCGCGCTGAGCATAATGAGCGCGATGGCGTAATCCTGCCACCGCATGGCGCGCGCCGGGTCCACCCCGGCGAGCCGGTAAAGCCCATTTTCCAGTGGCGTCAGCCAACGCGCGCGGCCTTCAAAAATCGCCGCAATATAGCGCCCAAACGGAAAGGCGCAGCCAAGCACGAGCATGAACACCAGTGCGATGTACAAAAGTCCCTGAATTGTCATGTTGCGAATGCCCTAAAAATCCTCGGGGCGCAGCATTGCCCAAACGAGATAAACCAGCAGCACGCCGCAAATGCTTCCGGCCAGAACCAGGTCGAACATATTGCCCCCTTTCACCCTGCCTATTTGCGCTGCGTGGCGTAAAGGCGCGAGATGGAATTGGGGCTTTGGGTATAAAGACGAAATAAGGATTTTGACGCGATCGCGCCTTAAGGTTCGGGCGCCGGCTCGGGCATATCGTCCGGGTCGCGGAACTTGCGTTTGATCGCGTCGATCTCGGGCATCGCGGAAAGAAAGCCATCGACGCATCTGGGGGCGAAGCGCAGACCGCGATGCTCGATCACATAGCGCACCGCCTCTTCTGCGCTCCACGCTCGCTTATAGCGGCGCACCGTGGTCAGCGCGTCAAAAACGTCGGCGATGGAGACAATCTGCGCGGCGAGGGGAATTTTTTCCCCTACGCGCCCGTTGGGGTAGCCGTTGCCGTCATATTGCTCATGATGCGACAGCGCGATCTGCGCGCCGAGCTGGATCAACTCGGAATCGCTGGATTTCAAGAGATCGTGGCCAATCACGGTGTGCTGCTTCATCAACTCGAATTCGGCCTCGGTCAGCGCGCCGGGTTTGAGCAGGATGTTATCGGGTATGCCCACCTTGCCGATATCGTGCATCGGCGCGGCGCGCATGATGAGGTCGCAATAATCAGACGCCAGACCGATCTTCCGGGCGATGATGGCGGCGTATTCGGCCATGCGGACAATATGCGTGCCGGTCTCCGGGTCGCGGCATTCCGAGGCCTTGGTGAGGCGGTGGATCAACTCGCGCTCGCGGTCGAGGATGTTGCGCGTCGCGGCGCGCACCTCTTCGGCCAGGCGCTGATTATGGTTTTCCAGGACGATCTGGCTTTCCCGCAGCTTTAACAGATTTGTCAGCCGCGCCCGCATCTCGTAGATATCAACCGGCTTGGTGAGGAAGTCGGTAACCCCAATCTCCAGCGCCGTGCGCTTGATCTCCCGCCCGGTTGCCGCCGTGACCATGACCATGGGAATATTGCCCGCACCCGGCAGGGCGCGGAACGCGAGGGCGAACTGATGTCCGTTCATCAGCGGCATCATGTAATCAACCACCAGCAGGTCCGGCAGCGCCCGAGTACAGGCGGCAAGTGCTTTTTGTGGGCAGGAATAGCAATGAATTTCGAGCGCGAAGGGCAGCCTGCGCAGTACCGCCTGGAACAGATCCAGATTTGTCGCATTGTCGTCAATAATATACGCGAGCATCAGTTGGCCGGATTTTGCGGTTGGAAGTAACGGGCGGCGGCCTGCGTCAGGCGCTCCAGCGCCTCCGGCGATACGCTGCGGCGCTCTCTCAGGCCCTGCTCGATCTCGTGTAGCATCTGCGCGAGCGTGGCAAAGCCCAGGCTATTGGCGCTGAAGCGCACGACGCGCATGAGCCCGGCGGCAACCTGGATTTCCTCGGCGCTGGCGGCGTTTTGCACAAGGGTCAGCCCGTCCTCGATGGAGTGTTGTAGATTGGTGAGAAGCTGGCCATAGGCAACCTCGCCAATTTCCTCACGCAGATCCGCCGCGATCTCCGCCGCCGGGTCCGCCGTCCCGGTGGAGGGGGGCGCATCGCCGGTCGGGCGCAGGCGCAGGGTGAACCAGAACAGGCTGCCGACCCCGGTTTGCGAGGTCACGCCAAGCTCGCCGCCCATTCCCTCCACGAGCCGCCGCGCCATCGCCAGCCCGAGCCCGATGCCGCCATGTTTGCGCGTGGTCGAGAAATCAGCCTGCGAGAAAGCGGCGAAGATATTGCCATGCTGCTCAGGGGAGATGCCGATACCGGTATCCTGCACGCTGATTTTCACCACCACGTCCTGCGCATCTTCCGTGGTGATGGCGATGCCAAGCGTGATCCTTCCGGCCTCGGTGAACTTGATGGCGTTGCCGATGAGGCAGCTCAAAATCCGACCGATTTTGTTGGCATCGCCGAGGAAGATGCGGTTGCTCCCCGGCCCGAATTGGCGCGCCAGCGTCAGCCTCTTGCGCGTCGCTTCCGGGGTGGCGGCGCCCAACGCTTCCTCAGCCAGTTGCTGCAGGCACAGCTCGTTTTCTTCCTGGGTCAGCGTATCGGATTCGATCCGCGTATAGGCTAGGATATTTTCCAGGATGCCAAGCAGTTCCGTCGCGGAAAAATGGATGGACTGCGCGAAGTGCCGCGCCTCCTCGTCGGCGCAGGATTCGATCAGCAGCTCGGACATGCCGATCACCCCGTTCATTGGCGTGCGCAACTCGTGCGACATGGCGGCGAGGAATTCGGATTTGGCGCGGTTGCCGGAATCGGCGTCCTCCTTGGCAAGCAGCAATTCGCCATTCAGCAGTCGCTCGCGCTCGAAGCGCTCCGAGAGCGATTGGTTCAGGCTGGTGAGCTGCTCGCGCGCCGTCGTCAGCCCGTTGCGCGCGCCGTTCAATCCGTGCACGGCGTGGGCAATTTTTTCCTGCATCAGGTTGAAGTTGCGCGCCATCATGCCGAGTTCGTCGCGCGACCTGACCTGCACCGGGCGGGTATTAACGCGGACATGTGTGCTCTCCAGGTCGCCGCGGCCAAGCGCGTCCATGGCTTTAAGGAAATCGGACAACATGCCGCCGACGAGATGCGAGGCGGCGCGGCTCACCTGGTCGGCGGAATGCGCGATCATGCCGGGGAGGACGATGCCGACGGAGATGGTCAGCATGGCGACGGCGACAAAAATATCCTCCAGCATCACGGCAGTGGAATTGCGCTGTGCCAAAATCTTGCTGACGGCGATGATATAGCCGGTGGCGTCCAGCGCCAGCACCAGCAGCATGGAGCCGGTGAGCTTGACATGCAGCGAGCCGAACATATTGACGCGCCCGCGCCGTACGCCATCTTCGAATTTGCGCCACGCATAAAAGGCGGCGCCGGAATAGCCCATGATGATGCCGAGCACGACGGTAGGGATGCCGAACTGCTCGAACCCCAGCACAGTGGACAGCCCCCATACCGTGGCGGCGCCAAGACCAAGCCCGATGGTGCCGCGCGGCGCGCGCCAAGGGCGGTGGGCCTGCGGCGCGTCGCGGCGCAGCAGCCAAACGGCGATATTGGGCAGGCAGATGCCGATGAGATAGGTGAAGTTCGCAGCCGCGACGAGCCAGATCGGATCGCCGATGAGCAGGAACAAGATGGCGGCGCCCGCGGTGACGGTCGCGGCCGCCCAGGGAGTATCGGTGGCGCGCAGGCGCAAGGCCAGAAATCTCGGCAACAGCCCGTCTTCCGACAATTGCGACAGCACGCGCGAGGCGCCGGCCAGGGGCTGCAATGTGCCGTGGAACATATTGAAGGTGATGAACCAAAGCCCGAGCGCCCGCCCGGTCGCGCCGAACCAGGGGGCATAGACCGGCCCCAGCGTCCGCGAGAGGTCGCCCCCGAGCGGACCACTGCCCAGAACGCCCAGCCAGACCACGGGCAGCACGAAGAAATACAGCCCGGCCATCGCCGCATTGGCCAGCAGTGCGCGCGGTACATTGCGATTCTGCGCAATGGTCTCGCCGACATGGCAGGTCGCGGCCTCAAAGGCGGGCGCGCCGAAACCAATGAGATACAGCCCGGCCATCAGCGAGGTGAGTTGCCCAAACCGCCCCTCGAAAGGTGTGTTGAGATGATAGGAGAAAGCTTGGTGCCAGTGCGTTGTACCGCTTACGATGGGGATAATGGCGGAGAGGAATGCCAGCGACGAGGAAGCTGTGGCAATGACGAGGGCAACGCGCGTGGTGAAGCGGATGCCGCATAGATTGACGCCAAGGAACAGCAGCACCAGCCCGACGGCGATAACGTCCAGGTTAACCCCCGGCAACAGCCATTGCTTGATCGCCCCGGCGGAAAACAGCGCCGTCAGTCCGCAGGTCGGCACCCAACCCCACCAATAGGAGACGCCGGTGAGCGCCGAGAGGATCTCGCTATAAGGCCGGAACGCCGCGGTGCAGGAAGCCGCAATACCGCCGACGCGGTTCGGGTACATCAGCACCAGCTCCAGCCAGCCCGGTGCCGATGCGTAGCTCAGCAGCAGCCCCAGCAGCAGCAGCGGCACAGCGGCGGTGCCCTGGCCGGGGATATTGCCCTGGCCCGCGAACAGCGCCGCGAGGAGAAAGACGCTCTGGTTGCTGCCGCCCATGCCGAGCGCGCTGGTGCCCAGCCAGCCGATGGTGCGGCGGTGGTTCTTGGTTTTGCCGATAGCGTCAACTTCGGAGGCGATCGCCTCGCTCATATCGCGTTCGCTTCCGCGTTGTGCTCAGCATTGGCGTAGCGTGCGATCGCCGCTTCCAACTGCACGCGCGTTGCGGGTTTGGCGATGAAATCATCCATGCCCGCCGCCAGGCAGATTTCGCGATGCGCATGGGAGGCGTTGGCGGTGAGCGCGATGATGTAGATTCTGGCTGCCGATCCGCGCAGCTTGCGGATGCCGCGCACGGCCGCCGGACCGTCCAGACCGGGCATCATCATGTCCATGAACACCAGATCATAAAGCCCGGTCGAGACCGCCGAAATCGCCGACACGCCATCCCCGGCGACAGTCAGCTCATGACCCATGCGGTGGAATATGGCGGTGGCGACTGTCTGGTTGATCTCGTTATCCTCGACCAGCAGGATGCGCAGCCGCTGGGCGGGAGCGGCGGACGGCGGGGCGCCGGCCTCCAGCGCGCTGCACGTTGACGCGCTGCCGGTCGCCGTGCTGCTCGCCGGAGCGGGGGGCTGTGGCGTTATCGCCGTCATCGTCGTTGACACCGGGATTTCCACCGTGAACACGCTGCCCCTACCGACGACACTGCGCACCTTGATGTCCCCGCCGAGCAACGTGGCGAGATGCTTGGAGATGGCAAGCCCAAGCCCGCTGCCGCCATAGGTTCGGGCCACCTCGGCGTTGGGCTGGGTATAGCGGGTGAAGAGCCTCGTCAGATCGTCGGGCGCGATGCCGATGCCGGTGTCACGGACCTCGCAACGTAGCAGGGCGGTGCCTTGTTCAATCCCTGGCGTGCAGGACAGTTCAGCCGTCACCGCGCCCGTGTGGGTGAACTTTACGGCGTTGCCGACGATGTTGATGAGGATCTGCTTGAGCTTGGACGCGTCGAAATACAGCACGCGCGGCAGGCGCGAATCCAGCATGGCGGCGAGGCGGATCTGCTTGGCTTGTGCGCTGGGCGTGAGCAGGTCGAGAACCTCCTGGATCATCGCCCCGGCATCGACCTCCTCGGGCTGCACCTCGGCGCTGCACGCTTCGAGCTTTGAGAAATCCAGGACGTTATTGATGAGGACGTGCAGATGGTGCGCGGCGGATTGGAGCGTCTGCACGCATTGCTTCTGCTCTTCGTCCAGGGGGGTTTCCATCAGCACGTCCGCCATGCCGACGATGCCGTTCAGCGGCGTGCGGATCTCATGCGCCATAGTGGCGAGGAAATCTGCCTTCACCAGGCTGCTCTGTTCGGCTTGTTCCCATCCATCATGCGCCGTGCGGGCCGCCGCCGCCAGGGTCTTGCGGGTCTGGCGCAGGGCGATCTGGTCCATTGCCACATCCGCCAGCGCGATCAGCAGCGCCTTCTGGCGCGGGCCGAAATCATCATGGGGCACTGTGTCGATGAGGCACAGCGTGCCGATCCGGTGCCCCGCCGCCGTGCGCAGCGGCGCCCCGGCATAGAAGCGGATATAGGGCGTACCGGTGACCAGCTTGTTGTGCCGGTATTCCGGGTCGCGCCAGGTATCGGGCACTAAGAAGACCTGATTGTCCTGAATCGTGCGGGTGCAGAACGAATCCTCGCGCCGTGTCTCCGTCATGTTGATGCCGCACGAGGCCTTGAACCATTGCCGCTCGGCATCGACAAGCGAGATCAGCGCATAGGGCAGCCCGAAGAACTGCGTGGCCAGCGCGGTCAGGCGCTGGAACGAATCCTCGGGCGGGGTATCGAGAATGTCGAGATCGCGCAGCGCCTGAAGCCGGGCAGCCTCGTCCAGCACGGGACCTCCCCGACGCATTGCGTTGTCCATGCAGGCTCCTAAACGTCATGACGGCCGCACCACTCCGGCACGCCTGAGACCGACGCATGCAACATTTGGATGAACATGACGTTAACGGTAATTGCACATCCTTGTGCCCGAGCAGCTTCCAAAGGCGCGGCGCGGGCCTGTGCCTCACCTGCCGCGCCTTGGCCTATGGGCCTGGACATGGCAACGTCCCCCCATGCGGTATCGCAAAATACTACGCCTGGCCGGTTTGGCCGTTTTCCTGGGGTCGGCGGCCTTTGCGGCTGATCCGGTGGATTATACCGTAAAGTTCGTCCCGAGTGGGGATAGCGCGCTGGACAGCCTGCTGCGGCAAAGCTCCGGGCTGGCCGCGCTGCAGGGCAAACTCCCCGCCGCGCCCTTTGCGTTGATCGGCCGTGCGCTGGAGGATGAGCGGAAATTCGCCGTGGTGCTGCACAGCCTGGGCTATGACGCGGGCAGCGTGGACATCACGATCAACGGTGACGCGCTGAACGACCAGGCCCTGGTGGATGCGCTGGCCCAGGCCCCGGCGGACCAGCGAGCGACGGTGCGTGTCGCCGTGCACAAGGGGGCTGTGTTCCGCCTCGGCACGGTGGACATGCCCGGCCTGCCCGCCGGGATTTTGCCTCGCGCGCCCCTCTCACCAGGAGAACCGGCGCTGGCTGCCCCGATTCTCGCCGCCACCCCGGTCCTCCTCGCCGCCCTGCACAATGCAGGCTACGCTTTCGCCACCGTGAGCCAGCCGCAGGCCGTCGCCGTCCCGGCCACCGCCCGGCTGAATGTCACCTATACCGTGGTCCCCGGCCCGCGCGTCACCATCGGGCCGATCGGCTTTACCGGCCTTGCGCGCACCAACGCGGATTTTCTGCGACGCCACATCGCGCTGCGGCCTGGCCAGTCCTTCTCGGACATCGCCCTCGCCAAGGCGCGCGACTCCCTGTTGGCCCTGGGTGTTTTCGCTTCCGTGACGCCGCTGCCCGCAAAACAAGCCGATGCGGACGGCGCGGTGCCGGTTGTCTTTAGCGTCGTGCCGCAGAAGCGCCACGCCGTCACTCTGAGCGGCGTTTACGCCACCGATACCGGGATGACGCTCAGCACCTCCTGGGAGGACCGCAATCTGTTCACCCGCGCCGAGCGTCTGACCCTGACCGCCGCGGCGAACGGGCTGGGCGGGACGGGGACAACCTCACCCGGCTACGATCTGCGCGCTGTGTACGCCAAGCCGGATTATCGGACGCCCGGTCAGACGCTCATCGTCTCGCTGGAGGGACAAAAAGAATCCCTGACCGCCTACGGCCGGACCGCGCTGCTCGCGGGCGTTGCGCTCTCCCGTCCCATAACCCGGCACATCAGCCTGACCTATGGCCCGCAATTCGCCAACGAAACCGTGCACCAGCAGGGCGTCGCCCACAATTATACCTTGCTCCAACTCCCCATGACCCTGGCCTACAACACCGCCAACAACCCGCTTGAGCCGACCCGCGGCATCAACGCCAGCGTGACTTTGACCCCGACCGAGCCGGTAGGGGTTGGCAGCAAGCCCTTCCTGATCGCGCAGGCAATGGCCGCGGCCTACCTTCCTGTCGAGTCGAACGGGCGCGGCGTGCTGGCCTTGCGCGGCCAGGCGGGTAGCATCCAGGGCGCCTCGGTGTTCCAGGTGCCGCCGGATCAGCGCCTCTACGCGGGCGGCTCGGGCACGGTGCGCGGCTACACCTACCAGACCATCGGCCCGCTATTTCCCAATGGCGCGCCCGAAGGTGGGTTGGCGATGGACGCCGCCAGCCTGGAGTTCCGCCAGCGCGTGGGACGTAGCTTCGGCGTTGTGCCCTTTGTTGATGCCGGGCAGGTCAATGCCGGGAGCGCGCCCTTCGTAGGCACGCTGCACGTCGGCGTGGGATTGGGGCTGCGGTATTACACCGCCATCGGCCCGATCCGCGTGGATGTCGCCTTCCCGGTCAAGCGCGTGGTAGGCAGCGGCGGATTTGCGCTGTATGCCGGTCTGGGCGAGGCGTTCTGATGCGCGGACTGCGGATTCTCCTAAGCGTGCTGGCGGCGGTTTTTCTGCTCCTGCTGCTCGTCCTGGGCGGCAGCATCGCGGCGCTGAACACCGCCGCCGGGCGTGCTTACGTGGTGCGCGAGATCAACGCTCTTTTTGGACCACGGGTGCAGATTGCCGGCCTTGCCGGGCATTTCCCGGCGGACCTCAAACTGGCCTCGCTCACCCTTGCGGACCGAGACGGCGTCTGGCTGAGCGGGCACGGGCTCGAACTGCGCTGGCTTCCGCTGGCGCTCCTGCGCGGGGATATCGCGGTAACCTCGCTGCGGGCGGCGTCGATGGATGTGGCGCGCCAGCCCGTGGCGGGGAAGGGGGCAACCTCCTCATCCTCCAGCCTGCCAAATCCGCGCCTCGACATCGATCATCTGGCCGTGCCCGCGCTAACGCTGGGCAAGGCGATCGCGGGGGAGAAAACCACGCTCAACGTCTCCGGTGCGGCGCACTGGCGGGGCGCAACGCAAGGCGACGTCCACCTCGCCGCCACGGCGCGGCAGGGCGGCGCGGCTTATACGCTGGACGCCGTAATCGCCCAAAAAACCGTCGCCCTGCGCCTACATGCCGCCGAGCCGCCGAACGGCCCACTCGGACATTTCGCTGGACCGCAGGTTCACGCCCCCTTGAGCCTGAACGTCGCCCTGTCCGGGCCACGCGAAGCCGCGGCGCTGAGCTTCAACGCCGCGCTGGGTGACGCGCAGCTCCAGGGTAGCGGCACGCTGGACCTCAACCCGGACCGCCCCAGCGCGGATGTGACCATGACCCTCCCGGCACTCGCCCCTTTTGGCGCGCTGATGGACAAAAAACTGGCAGGGAACACGGCGCTGCATCTGGTGGTGGCGAGCCAACGCAACGGTGGCGCCCGCCTGACCCTCTCGGGCGACGTCGCGCTGACCGGCGCGCCCTACGGTCTGGTCAAACTCGTCGGTCAGGCGGGGCATTTCGCCCTCCGCGCCGAACTGCGCGGCCAAGCCGCCGAAATTCAGCAGCTCGACATCTCCGGCGCAGCCTTCACCTTTTCGGCCATCGGCCACATCGCGTCATCGGGCATCGACCTGACCACGCAGACCGCCCTGCGCCCGCTGAGCGCATTCTCCCCGGGGATTTCCGGCGAGATCACCGAGCGCGGCACGCTGACCGGCACACCCGGAGATTTTGCCATCAACGCGGTGCTGAGCGGCAATGTGGCCGAGAAAAACATCCCCTCCGCGCCGTTCACGATAACCCTTGCCGCGCAACACCTTCCACAAGCCCCGGTCGGAACGCTGACCGGCACCGGCATGTTGGAAAACGCGCCATTGCAGCTCGACGCAGCCTTTACGCGTGACGCCCAGGGCACGGCCACGCTCATCCTCAACAAGGTGTTGTGGCGCTCCTTGAACGCACAGGCGAACCTTGTCCTGACCCCGGGCGACACGCTGCCCGCAGGCACGGCAAAATTCAGCGCCGCCCGGCTGGAGGATTTTTCCATGCTCTCGCCGGTGCCATTGCGCGGCAGCGTGCAGGGCAGTTTCGCGCGTTCGGCCAACAACACGCTGCAACTCGACCTCGCCATGAAAAACCTGAGCCTGGACCCGCAGCTCGGCGCTATAAACGTCACGCTGAGCGCCGCCGGACCCGCCAATGGGCTGCGTATCCGCGCCCAAGGCTCGGCGGGCAGGCTGTTTGCCGTCCCGGCGCGGCTGGCGCTGGCGGGCGTGCTTAATCTCGGGGCGCAGAGCGCCGAGCTCTCCGCGCTCAACGCCTCCTGGCGGCAGGTTACGCTCGCGCTGCAAGCGCCGGCGCAACTCGCCTTGCGCCCCGATCTAACCATCCGGCATCTCGCCCTGAGCGTGAACGGCGGACAGGTGGCGCTGGACGGCACGCTCGCTCCGGCGCTGAAAGTAATCCTGAAGGCGCAAAACCTCCCCGCCAGCCTGATCCACGAATTCGCCCCGGCCATGATTGCGACAGGCACACTCTCGGCCACCGCCACCCTCACCGGCAGCCGCGCCGCGCCGCGCGGGCGCGTGAGCTTCGTCGCGCAAAGCCTTCAGCTTCATTCCGGCCCGGCGGTGGCCCTGCCCCCGGCGGATCTGACCGGCAACGCCACCTTCTCCGGCCAAAGCGCGCAGATCGACGCCAACCTCGTCGCCGGCCCGGACATCGCCCTGACCACCGCCGGACAGGTGCCGCTGAAGTCAGACGGCGCGATGAACCTGCACATCGCCGGGCGGGCGGATCTGCGGCTGCTCAACCCGATCCTCGCCGCCTACGAAACCGTGATCCACGGCGAGCTGACAACGGACATCCAGATGACCGGCACGCCCACCGCCCCGCGCTTCAACGGCGCCGCCGCGCTGGCCGATGGCAGCATCGCGAACATCAACGCCGGGCTGAACCTGACCCATATCGCGGCGCACGCCCAGGCGACGGGGCGGACGATCATGCTGCAAAGTTTTCAGGCCGATGCGGGTAAAGGGCGCGTCACCGGAGCGGGCGAAATCGACCTCGGAATCCCGAACCTGCCCTTCAGCCTTTCAATCAACGCCGCGAAGGCAACGCCGATCTCATCCGATATCATCACCGGCAATCTCGACGCCGCGCTGAACCTGACCGGCGCGTTACGCGGCGCAACGGCGCTGACCGGAACGGTCAAGATCAATCAGGCGAACATCAACATCCCGCAATCTCTGCCCCCGAGCATCGCCGATCTGCCCATCCTCAACGCCGGAGAAAAACCACCAGCCCCGCCGCCGCCGTCCTTGCCGGTATCGCTCGACCTTCTGATGACCGCCCAAAACCGGATTTTCGTGCGCGGTGACGGGATTTTCGCCGAGCTGAGCGGGCACGTCCACCTGACCGGAACGGCCATGTCCCCGACCCCGCAAGGCGGCTTCGGCCTAATCCGGGGTTATGTTTCGCTCGCCGGTAAAACCCTGCAATTCACCAGCGGCAGCGTGAGCTTCAACGGCGCCGGATTCATGCCGACGCTCGACCTGGAGGCAACCGCCGTCACCGCGAACAACAGCACCGCGACGCTGACCGTCGGCGGCACGGCGGCCAAGCCGAGGATCACGCTGACCAGCTCGCCGCCCCTGCCGTCGGACGAAATCCTGGCGCAACTTCTCTTTGGACAAAGTGCGGCGAGCCTCTCGCCGTTCCAGGCCGCGTCCCTGGCGGCGGCGCTGGCGCAGCTCTCGGGCGTGGGCGGCGGCCTGCCCAATCCGCTCGACACCGTACGCAACGCGCTGGGCCTTAGTCAGCTCTCCCTGGGTGGCGACGGCAGCGGACCGCCCACGCTGGAGGCTGGCAGCTATATCGCGCCGGGGGTCTATGTCGGCGCGACCCAAGCCACCAACGGCCAGGGAACGCAGGCGACGGTCGAGATCAACCTCGCCAAAGGCCTGAAGCTGCAAAGTGCGACGGGCACATCCAGCACCGGCAACAGCAGCAGTGTCGGGCTATCGTATCAGTTCAACTATTAGCCTCGCCAAAATAACTGCACGCGTCGCCCTCGCTATCGCGATAAACGCAAACCCGCACGAGGGCCGGGCAGGCCTCGACGAGATGGCGCCAGATCCATGCGGCAAGGTTTTCCATTGTCGCCGGACCGAGGTCGCTGATGTCGTCGAGAAACCGATGGTCCAGCGCCTCGCGCACCAGGGCGATCCGCTGCGCCAGATGCCCAAGATCCATCAACATCCCGCTCTTCGGATCCGGCTCGCCGCGCAGAAACACTTCGGCGCGGTAGGAATGGCCGTGGATCCGTTTGCTGGGTTCCTCGTCGATCGTGCGTTGCAGCGTATGCGCCGCCTCGAAGCGGAACTGCTTACTCAATTCGTACATTAGGGAATATCCAGATATTTGTGTGTTTGCATGGAGAGACGCCAGTGCGGGTGCGCGAGGCAGAACGCAATCGCGTCCCGCGTATTGGCGGCGCGGTCCGGCCCGTCCATCGGCTGGATCAGGAAATTGCTGAAATTGAGCGCCTCGAAGCGCGCGGGCGGTGCGTCCGCCTGAGGATAAACGAGCTTAAGCTCGTCGCCATAGGTGACGACAAGCTCCGCCCCCGCCTTCGGGCTGACACAGAGCCAGTCGATCCCCTCGGGCGGCAGGATCGTGCCATTGGTCTCGACCGCGACGCTAAAGCCGAGAGCGTGCAGCGCCTCGACCAGCGCCGTGTCGACCTGTAACAGCGGCTCCCCCCCGGTCAGCACGACAAGACGATGCGCATGTCCGCCCTGCCACGCCGCCGTAATCGCGCTGGCCAGCGTTGGCGCGTCGCCAAAGCGTCCGCCGCCATGCCCATCCGTGCCGACGAAATCAGTATCGCAAAACCGGCAGACCGCGCCGTCGCGGTCCTCCTCGCGCCCGGACCACAGGTTACACCCCGCAAAGCGGCAGAATACGGCAGCCCGGCCCGCATTATTTCCTTCTCCCTGCAAGGTGAGGAAGATCTCCTTGACTGCATAACCCATCGCTCAAACCTCCGAGCGCGCCCGAACAAACTGCCGCGGCGCAACAATGGCAGCCTCTATCAGCGCCATTGGCAACGGAGGCAAGGATAAAAGCGGTACGGGCAGGGTTGAGCGGAGAGGTTTGCACCTTTTTTCCGCCGCGGCGCGTCGGCAAATTTACAAGGCTTGCTTTCAGAACACCGCCAAATGCGCAACAAAGGCGCATGAGTAATGGGACGATTCAAGCCGAGCTGATCGCGGTACTGGTGGCCGTCACCGGGGGCGACCCTCGGGTACTGACCATCGAGAACGGCTACGCGCTCCCCTCCGGCGCGCTTGAAACCGGGCACCGCTCATTACAATCAGGCCTGCGCGCCTGGGTCGAGCGCCTGACGCACCACCCCCTGGGCTATGTCGAACAGCTCTACACCTTCGCCGACCAGCAGCGTCTGCACCATTCGCGCAGCATCTCGATCAGCTATCTCGCCCTGAGCCGCGAGGCGGCGGCGCAATATCCGGAGGCGAGCTGGCATAGCTGGTACGATTATTTTCCCTGGGAAGACCGGCGCCATGTCGCGGACCCATCGCCGGACGGGGAGATCCTGCCGCGCCTGCGCGCCTGGGCCGGGGAGTCGCCCGAGCGCCGGACCCGCGTCGCCGGCCTGTTTGGCCTGGACGAGCGGCGCTGGAACGAGGAGCTGGTGCTGCAGCGCTATGAACTTCTTTTCGAGGCCGGGCTGATCCCCGAAGCCCAGCGCAACACCGCCGCCGCCCCCGCCGTACCGGGCGCCGAGATGACCAACGACCACCGCCGGATACTGGCCACCGCCATCGCCCGGCTGCGCGCCAAGATCAAATACCGCCCCGTCGTGTTCGAGCTGCTACCGCGTGATTTCACCCTGCTGGACCTCCAGCAAACCATGGAAGCCCTGGCCGGACAGGCGCTGCACAAGCCCAATTTTCGCCGCTTCATCGAGCAGCAGGAGTTGGTGGAAGAAACCGGAAAATTCACCTCCGGCCTCGCCGGACGGCCCGCGAAACTGTTCCGATTCCGCAGCTCCGTGCTGGAGGAACGCGGCTTCTCGGGCACCAAATTACCGCTGGTCAGATAATTCACTTGTCAATTTATACTCAAAGTGAGTAGAAAGGCGCATTCAAATTATACTCAT
>DAOMCN010000011.1:0-6511 GCA_035427885.1 Acidocella sp.
TACGCAATCCTCGGCACGGCGCGGGTCGAGCCTATCGTGCGCACCATTCGCAACGCTATGGAAGCCGCCGGAATCCAAGTGGAGAGTTCGAAGGGCGAGTGCAACCACGGCCAGCACGAGATCAACTTCGCCTACCGCGACGCGCTGACCACCGCGGACAACCATGTGCTCTACAAAGAAGCGGCCAAGGAAATCGCCGCCGCCGCCGGGCAGTCACTCACCTTCATGGCCAAGTTCAACGAGCGCGAGGGCAATTCCTGCCATATCCATCTGAGCCTGCGAAATGCGGCCGGGGCGCCAGTATTCCAGGACGCGGACGGCAAATCCCTTTCCAAATTCGCGCAGCAATTCATCGCCGGGCTGCTCAGGCACGCCGCCGCGCTAACCTTGTTTTTTGCGCCCAACATCAATTCCTACAAACGCTACACCACAGGCAGCTTCGCCCCCACGGCGCTCGGCTGGGGCGTGGACAACCGGACCTGCGCCCTGCGCTTGCTCGGCCACGGCAGCGCGCTGCGCATCGAGAATCGCCTACCGGGCGGGGATGTGAACCCATATCTTGCCCTCGCCGCCATGCTCGCCGCCGGGATGGACGGGGTCGAACAGGACCTGCCCCCGGTGCCGCCGCAGACCGGCAACGCCTATGCAGCGGATTTGCCCCGTGTCCCGGCGACGCTGGACGAGGCAGCGGAGCTTTTTTCCCAGAGCACCTTCACCCGCGCGACCTTCGGCGCTCAGGTGGTAGCGCATTACACCAACATGGCGCGCACCGAGCTGAACGCCTTCCGCGCCAGCGTGACCGACTGGGAAAAATTTCGTGGCTTCGAACGGATGTAGGTTAGCCGAGGGCTTTCTGCATGGTCACGACATCCAGCCAGCGGTCGAGTTTGTAGCCGACCTTGCGCATTGTTCCGACCGGGAGAAAACCCAGGCTGGCATGCATGCCAATCGACGCGGCATTTTCGGAGTCGCCGATTAGCGCCAACATCTGCTTGTACCCCGCCGCCTGCGCATGAACCAGCAACGCCGCAACGATGGCCTTGCCGACACCCTGGCCACGCACGCCCTCGCGGACATAGACGCTATCCTCAACCGTATAACGAAACGCGGCGCGCTCGCGGAACGGCCCATAATAGCCAAAGCCCAGACAGCCGGAGGCATCGCGCGCCACCAACCAGGCATCGCCCGCGGCAAGGACTTTGTGGTAGCGCGCCGTCATCGCCTCCAGCGAGGGCGGCACGTCCTCGAACGAGCCGGTGCCGTGGAGCACATGATGCGCATAAATTGCCTGGATATCGGCCAGGTCAGCGGGGGTGGCGTTCAAAATTTCCATATCAGAGCCTCTTCATCATCGATTAAGCGCATTTTGTAAAATTATGCACGCGCCGAACAGCGTCCCAAAAAGCGTGCCGGCACTGCCGCCCCCTCAGGGCTGCATGAACTTTCCGTGTGCTGTCGAGATCCAGACAATAAGACGCCGGGGTGGCATTGTATTGCTATATGTTAATAAGGCATAAAGAAAAACATCTAGACTTCTGAAGTCTCGATGCTTTCGTTGTTTTATAAAGGTTGATCCTGCATGAATGATACGCCGCACAACCCAGGCGCGAGCGGTGCCCCTGAGCAAAGCGCGCCAAATGCGGATATCGCGGCTCTGAACGACGCCTCGTTCAACACCAACCAGGCGACGCAATCGCGTCTTGCGGCGGTGATGAACGTCGCGCGCTATCACGGCGTCGAGATGGATCTGGAAGTGCTGCGCCTGGTGCCGGGCGAGCCGCTGCCCGAGCCCCCGGTGCTGGTCGAATGGCTGCGTGAAGCCGGGCTTTGGGTGCGCGGGCTGCAAATGAACTTCCGTCAGATCATGCGCATCGACGATCCCGCGCCGATCGTTCTGCTGCTCAACGACGGCGGTGCCGCCATCGTCGTCGGGCGCAACCGCGAACACGGCGTGTTGATGCTGCGCGACCCGCGCGGCCGGCCGAGCGATCCGGCCAGCGCCGTGGACGAGGAGCGTCTCAA
This sequence comes from Acidocella sp., assembly GCA_035427885.1. Taxonomy (GTDB): domain Bacteria; phylum Pseudomonadota; class Alphaproteobacteria; order Acetobacterales; family Acetobacteraceae; genus Acidocella. The sequence goes on from DAOMCN010000011.1 coordinate 2,023, forward strand.
GCAGGTCTGGAGTGGCGCCACGCTGCTAGTCCGCGCCAACCGCGCGGGCATCAACGAAGAAGCCCCCTTCAACCTCCTCATGCTCGCCAAGCTGGTCTGGACGGACAAAAAAATCCTGCGAGACATCGCCATCGCCTCGATCACCATCACCATCCTCAGCGTCATGCCGATTTTCATGGTGATGATGACTATCGGCACCGTGGTCCAGTACCACAGCATCAACACGCTCGAACTCGTCATCGTGCTACTGGTTGTTGTCGTTATCTTCGAGATGATCCTCACCTGGGGGCGCAAGCTGCTGGAAGTCATCATGGCCGCCAAGCTCGACGCGCGGCTTAACTTGATGATCTTCGACCGGCTGCTTTCGCTGCCGATCGAGTTCTTCGAGCGCGAACAGGCGGGCACGCTCTCCTACAAGGTCGGGCAGATCTACCAGGTCCGCGACTTCCTCACCGGCAAGCTGATGAACACCTTTATCGACATGTTCATGGTGGTCTTGCTGCTCCCCCTGCTGTTCTACATGAACGCGACCCTATCCTGGACGATCCTGATCGCGGCAGCGCTGATCGCAGTGATCATCACCGCCTTCCTGCGTCCGATGGGGATCATGACCGGGCGAATCATCGCAGCCGAATCGGCCAAGGGCTCGGTCCTGGTCGAGAGCATCTACGGCATCCGCACGGTCAAGGCGCTGGCGCTGGAACCGGCGCGCGCCGCCGAATGGGACCGCCGCGTCGCCGAGACGGCTAATCTGAATATCGAGCAAGGCAAGCTCGCCAACTGGCCGGCGGCGATGGTGATGCCCTTGCAGCGCTACAGCTCCTATGGCGTCATGGTGCTGGGCGCGTTACTCGCGCTCAACTCCAACAACCCGCTCGATATCAGCAGCCTGTTCGGTTTCATGATGCTGGGCGGACGCGTCGCCGGGCCGCTGGTCAGCCTGGCCACGGTCATGGAGGATGTGCAGCGCGCCCAGGCCGCGATCGGTCAGGTCGGCCATGTACTCAACCGCCCGAGCGAGAAACGCGCCCTCACCCACGGCCTGCGCCCGCGCTTCGAAGGCGCCATTGAGTTCGATAACGTGACATTCCGCTACGAAGGCGCCAAAACCCCGGCCCTGGACAAGATGACTTTCAAAGTCCCCGCCGGGACCATGCTGGGTCTGGTCGGGCGCTCGGGCTCAGGCAAATCCACCGTGACGCGGCTGCTCCAGGGCATCAACCGCGATTATGCCGGGGCCATCAAGATCGACGGTACCGACATGCGCGAGATCAACCTGCGGCATTTGCGCAAAAGTTTTGGCATGGTCTTGCAGGACAACTTCTTGTTCCGCGGCACCGTGCGCGAAAACATCATTGCCGGACGTCCGGGCCTGTCCTTCGAGGACGCGGTCCAGGCCGCGCGCCTCGCCGGGGCGGAGGAGTTCATCGAGCGCCTGCCAAACGGCTACGACACCTTCATCCAGGAAGGCTCGCCCAACCTCTCGGGCGGGCAGAAGCAGCGCCTCGCCATCGCCCGCGCGCTGATTTCGGACCCGCGCGTGTTGATCCTCGACGAGGCCACCTCCGCGCTCGACCCCGAGAGCGAGGCGCTGGTGAATGCCAATTTGCTGCGCATCGCTACGGGCCGCACGATGGTCATCGTCTCGCACCGCCTCTCCTCGTTGCTAGACTGCGACCTCATCATGGTCCTCGACCAGGGCCGCACCGTCGATATCGGCCCGCATAGCGAGCTCGTCGAACGTTGCGCCATCTACCGTCATTTGTGGTTCCAACAGAACCGCCACCTCGACCCGCAAGGAACATCGCATGCAGCGTCTGCGCCAAATCTTCTCCAAGGCGGCTAAGTCGCGCCAGGCTGCGTCGTTGGACGAAGACGCACTGCCGCTGGCGGTACTGGAATTCCAGTCTCCCACGGCAGCCATCATCGCCACACGGCTGCCCCCGATGGCCGGCTATATCAACTGGTTCGTCAGCGCCCTGGTGCTGAGCGTACTAGTGATCATAAGCTTCATGCACGTGGACCGGATCGTCTCGGGCACTGGCGTGCTCGAATCGACCGCACCCGATTCGAGCATCCAGGCGTTCAGCGCGACGTCGATCGTGCAGAGCATCAACGTGCATCCTGGGGACATCGTCACCAAGGGGCAGGTGCTGGCGACGCTGAACCCAACCTACGCCACCGCCGACCTGAAATCGCTCACCGCCCAGGAACAGGATTATTCCGCCGAGGTCGCGCGCCTGCAGGCGCAGGAAGACGGCACACCCTATACCGGCGACCCCGCCAACCCCGCCTCCGCCTTGCAGGTGCAAACCTACAACCAGCAACTCGGCCAGTATGATTTCACCAACCAGGATTACGCCCAGAAGATCAACCAACTCCAGACCGAGATCCAGGGCTACAACGCCCAGGCGGCGTATTACCGCCAGCGCCTCGGTATTGCCAACAATGTTGAAACTATGCGTAAAAACCTGCAACAGCTGGAAGTCGGCAGCAAGCTGGATACACTCGCCGCGACCGATGACCGGGTGAACATCCAGGCCGAACTCACCGGCGCGATTTCCGCCGCCGCCTCCGACGAGCGCCAGGTCGCCTCGCAGCAAGCCGAGCGCGACAGCTTCGACCAACAATGGAAGGCGACAGTTTCGCAGCAACTGCTGGACGCAACCAACAGCCTCGCCCAATCGCGCCAGGACCTCACCAAGGCCAAGCTGAATAACGACCTGGTGGCGCTGACAGCGCCCGAGGACGCCATCGTCCAATCGGTCGCGCAGATTTCCCCTGGCTCTGTCCTCGCCGCCGGGCAGACGCTGATGCAACTCGCCCCGGTGGACGCGCCGCTCACCGTCGAGGCCGATATCAGCGCGGAGGAATCGGGCTATGTTCATGTCGGAGACAGCGTCGTCGTCAAATTCGCGACGCTGCCCTATCTGCAATTCGGCTCGGCCAAGGGCACCGTGGTTTCGGTCAGCCCGGAAAGCTTCAACCCGCTCGATCAGCAGGCGGCACAAGTAAATGGCGCGCCACTGCCGGGCGGACCACAGTCGCTCTACTATAAAGCGGAGATTTCGCTCGACGTGCTGAACCTGCATAACACACCGCCGGGCTTCCGCCTCGTGCCCGGCATGCCGCTTGAAGCGGATATGAAAGTGGGCACGCGCACCATCATGAGCTATTTCACTCAGCGCATCATGCCCGTCGCCTATAACAGCCTGCACGAGCCATAGCCGCATGAGCGCCAAGCCCACGATCTCAGACCGCATTGCCGCCCGCAACCCGCAAAAAGCCCTGGCCCGCGCCCTGGTCTTGCGCGGCGAGGGACAGTACCCCCGCGCCTTCAAGCTGTTCATCGCCGCCGCCCAGGCGGGAATCACAGAGGCGGAGCGCGAGGCTGGTTTCTGCTACCTGAACGGCATCGGCGTGCCGCATAATGCCGACGAAGCCGGTCGCTGGTTTCTGCGCGCCGCGAATAAGGACGACGCCCAGGCCCGACGGCATATGGCGCTGCTCAGCCTCTCCGGCCTACAGGCGGCGAAGCTTGGCAGTGGCGTGACCTCGCTGTTCAACCAGCGCACTGAAAACGCCGCCGCCGATTATCCCGCCGCGCTGGCCTGGGTTCTGCCTGCGGCGCAGGCGGGGGATATGGACGCCCAGGTCCTGACCGGCTTCCTCTACGCCTCCGCCCCGCCCCCGCTCAGCGACGATACAAAGGCACGGTATTGGTACGGACAGGCCGCCGATGGAGGATCGCCTTACGGCCATCTCGGGCTCGGCGTGCTTGAGCTGCCTTTGGCAAAGGGCGATGACGAGACTTTTGCCGCCGTGGACCATCTCCACCGCGCCGCCGAGGCAGATCTGCCCGCCGCGCATTATTACCTCGGCGTGATCTACGAGAAGGCCATCGGCCGCGGCGCCGATCTTCCCCGCGCCGCGCAACATTACAGCCATGCCGCCAAAGGCGGGATCCGTGACGCACAAGGGCGCTACGGCTTCATGCTACTGCGCGGCATCGGGGTCAAAGCCAACAAGGTCGAAGGCGAAACCTGGCTGCGTCGCGCCGGGATGGCGGGAGACCCGTATGCCGCCGCAATCGTCGGAAACATCTATGCACAGAGCGGCGGCGACCTGCCACCCAACTACGCCGAAGCCGCGAACTGGTTCCGCCTCGCCGCCGAAGCCGGACACCGCGAGGCCGCGCGCACGCTGGGCATGCTCTACAATACCGGCCTCGGCGTGCCACAAAACCCTGACGAGGCGGCCATCTGGTTTCGCCGCGCTGCCGAGGCAGGGGACAACGTCGCCCAGGCCGACCTCGCCGGGCTGATGCTAAGCAAACGTACCAGCCCGACCCTGACCGAACCCGCTCCGGTGCATGAATGGTTCGAGCAAACCGCCGAATCAGGGGACCCGATCGCCGCGTTCAACTACGCAGTCTGCCTGGCGCAGGGCGTCGGGATCGAGCGCGATGATGCCCGCGCCCTGGAGTGGT